>JAKLEJ010000003.1 GCA_022711695.1 Verrucomicrobiota bacterium
CGGCGCGTTTGTGACCACCGTGGACAAGACGGCATTCGACGGCAGCCTGGACCCGGTCGCCTACGAGCGGATTGGCCAGGCGCATGCCGACGCTCTGGCGCGGCGCGCGCACTTTGGCCACCGGCTGGTGGCCGAGGCGGGCCTTTACTTCAGCAGCCGCACGCGCGACTGGTTCGCGCGCGAAAAGCCGGCAGAGTATTTCCAGGGGTTTCTGGGCGCGCACAAGGCAATGGTGTATGACCATGTGCCCTGGGCGGTCATCCTCGACGAAAACGCCACCCTGGCGACGCTGCGGCAGTTCCCGGTCGTCATCCTCCCGAACGCGGCCATCGTCTCGGAGAATGAAGCGGAGCTCTTCCGCCGCTACGCGAGCGAAGGGGGGCAACTGATCGTCACCGGCCTGAGCGGCTGCGCCGATCGCTGGGGAAAACTCCAGGGCGGGTCCAGCCTGGAATCCCTGATCGGCGCGCGCCTGGTCCATAAGCTTGACTCGCTCGACAACTGGATCCGTCTGCCCTGGCAGCAAGACACCTTCGCCTTCAACCGCGGCAAGCCGGTTGCAGTCAGCCCCATTCTCAAGGCCTTTGGGACAAGCCGCGGCCCGAGCTGGCCCTTCCTCCTCAAGGGGCCGGCAGTGGTGTATGAGCCCACCACCGCCGAGGCTTGCGGCGAACTGGTCAAGCCGTTCCGCACCACCCGGCAGCAGCAGGGCAAAGAGGGAACCGAATGGCCCATGAGCCCCGAGGCCGTGGTGGGGCCGGCGATCCTGGTCAACCGCGTCGGCAAAGGGACCGTGCTCACCTTTGCCGCCTCGCCGGATTTTGCGACCGCCAGCGAGCACCACATCGTCGAAGCCCGTCAACTGCTCCTCAAGGCGGTGCGCTTTCTCAATCCCCGGCCGAGGGTGGAGATCGCCGCTCCCGCCACCGTCGAGGCGATCGTCACCGACGAGCCGGCAGCGCGCACGCTGCGCGTCCACTTTGTGGCCTACAATGCGCCGCCACAAACGATGCCGGCGCAGAACCGGCCCTATGTCCTGCCGGCCTTGATCGAGCAAGCGCCGATCTCCCGGGCCACAATCACGTTTCAGGAGCGCCCCGGGAGCGCCAAGGCCTGGAACCGATCGACCCGGGTGGAGCGTCGCGCCAACCGCGTGGAGCTGACCTTCGAGGATATCCACGAGGTGCTGGCGGTGCGTTACTGAACGGTCCGAAGTCCGCCAGGACCGCGCGTGTCCGGACGAGCGTCCGTCTCCGACCCCGTCCAGGACGGCCCGGCCCTTTTTTGTTCGTTCCCGCTGCGTCAAACGCGCTGGCGCGACGGGTTGACGTAAGGCATAGTGGTCCGAATGCGTGATGGTGAACACCGCCCGCCCTGCCTGGGGGAGTTGACTGCCGAGGCCCCTCCGCCTGCCAAGAGCGTGGCGAGGACCCCGCCGGCGTGCGACTTCGCCGAGGGCCGGATCTGGGACACCCTGGGCGGCGGGTGGCAGTGCCTTCACGGCTGCTACTGCCAGCATGGAGTGAGCATCGAATGGCATGACTTCGCCTGCGACAAGCCGCGCGACTGGGCGCGCAGTTTTCATCCGGGCAGTGTCGAGCTGTGTCTGAACCTCTCCGGGCACGCTCGCCTGTCCTGCCAGAAGGAGTCGGTTCTGTTGGGGGCGTGCGCCATCGCGCTGTATGCCGTCGAGCCCGGCCTCTCGGCGTGGCGGCTGCCTGGGGAGCGCCATCAGTACCTGACGGTGGAGTATTCGCCCGGATTCCTGGAGCGGCATCTCAACGGACACGAGTCCGCTCTTCACCCCGTGGTCCGGGCGGCCTTGCGCCGCAGTTCCGGAACGCCGCGAGTGGCCCCTCCGTGGCGCCTGACCGCCAGTCATCGCAAGGAAATGGAGAGTCTCCGCCACCCGCCGGTCGCCGGTCCTGCCGCGGCCCTATGGTATCAAAGCAGGGCCCTCGATTACATGGCGCAGTTCTTTTTCATGCCTGCCGAGAGCGCCGAGGCGGGGGCCGGCCGGCGGCAGGAAGTGTCCCGGGCGCGCGTCCAGCGGGCGATCGGGGTGCTGAGCCAGCGGCTCTCCGAGCCCCCCACTCTGGAGGAGCTGGGCCGCCTGGTCGGGTGCAGCTCTTTTCACCTCAGCCGCATCTTTTCCCGGGAGATGGGAATGACCATTCCTCAGTACTTGCGGCAGATTCGCATGGAGCGGGCGGCCGAACTCCTCAAGTCCGGCAAGTTCAACGTCACCGAAGCCGCCCTGGAGGTTGGCTACAACAGCCTCAGCCATTTCAGCCACGCGTTCTGTGAGACGATGGGCTGCTGTCCCGGGCTGTATCCGCTGGGGTTGACCCGGTCAGCGGGCGCAACGGGAGCGCTTTCCTTGTGCTCCGCCACCGCAATTCGCCGACAATAAATCGCAATCCGCCGAAAGCGGGGCCGGCGGCATCCCGATAGAATGCCGCCATGAAAACGCATGGACCGCGATCGTATTCGGCGCCGCAGGGCCGCCCCCTGCCCGGCTTCACGCTCATCGAACTGCTGGTGGTCATCGCCATCATAGCCGTTCTGGCCGCACTCCTTTTGCCGGCGTTGGCCCGCGCCAAAGTCCGGGCCCAGTCCATAGCGAGCCTGAGCAACCTCCGTCAGATCGGGCTGGGGCTGAGACTCTATCACGACGATCAGGACAGCCGCTTTCCCGGCCATTCCCTGCCGGCCGTTGCGGGCCAACCGCGCATTCGTTGGGCCGATCTGGTCTTCCCTTACATGCAGACGCCCAAGGTCTATCGGAGCCCGCTGCTCAAGGCTGCCGAATTGCCGCTGATGAACAAGCCGTTTGCGCACACCGCTCCGGGAGGAGTCGAAACGCCGGGCGTCACCGAGTACTACGGCGGCTACGGCTATAACTACCAGTACCTGGGGAACACGCGCCAACCGGGCGGCGCGCAGCCCTTCCATGCCTCGGATGCCTCGATCGCCCGGCCCGACCACACCGTGGCGCTGGGCGATACCAAAGGAACGCGCCAAGGCAGCGCCTCCAATCCCTTCGGCGCGGGCGGCTCCGGCGTGTATGTGATCGATCCGCCGTTGGGGTCGGTCGAACTGGGCTCCCGCGGCAGCCGCAAAAGCAGCGCCAGCCCCGGTTCAGGAAACGCCTACTACGAGGGCGGCAACGACGGCTCCGAACTCCACCGCGCCACCCCGGCCGGCCGCAACGGCGGGCGCGTGAACGTCGTGCTGGTGGACGGCCACGCCGAGGCGCTCACCCCCGACCAATTGGACGGCAGGAACTTTGGGGCTGGCGGCGTGGCCAACAACGCCTGGTTCAACGGGCATGCCGATCCGCAGGCGCGCTGAGAGCGCAAGGACGGCCATGCGCGCCAGGCGGCTGCGCTTCACAGCTTGGGCTGCGTCCGCTGGAGTTTCTCGACGTTGGCGGCAGCGGTGCGTATTTCCGCATCGGACAGAACCCGACGGTGGATGCGCACGTCGTCGAGGAGGCCGCGAAAGAAGGCGGCGTGGCCGACTTCGTAGTTGCCGAGGACGAGGCGGCCGTCGCTGGGGAGGAGGGAGCCGGGGCGGTCCATGGCGCCGCACTCCCTGCCATCCATGTAAAGGCGCATGGTCCTGCCGTCGAAGGTGGCGGCCAGAGGCACCCATCGTCCTGTCGGCAGCGGCTCGGGGCCGGTGAGATGGTGGCTCCAGGGGGTCACCGGCGCCTGGAAGCAGGGCTTGCCAGCCAGCACGCCGATGCGGAAGCCGCAGGTGGTGTTGTGGCCAAAAACGCTGTTGACCATCCACCGGTTGTCCTGCCCAGCGATGTCCGTCCTGGCCACACATTCCACGCTGAAGGCCTGAAGCGGCCCCAAAGCCAGGCCGCGCGGCACGAGCACGCTGGCGCCGTCGCACACGAGCGCTCTGCCATCCAATCCCGCCGCGCGCCGCGCCTGTTCCAGGAAACCGCCGTTGCGATGGCCGGAGTAATCGAAGGCCACGGGGCTTTCCGCCAGCTCGTTGAAGGTCCACCACGCTGCCAGTCCGACGGGAGCGCCCGGCGCGACCACCCGCTGCGACGCCAGCCGTTCCTTGCGCTCCAGGGCCTCGAGGTGAGCGCGGACGACGGTGTCGTAGGGGCCGCGGCCGACGTCCTCGGGAAGCAGATCGAGGTGTTCCGGTGAGCCTTCGCCGAAGACCTTGCGCACCGCGTCGAGATAGCCGAAGCCGAACTCGCGGTAGGGCGCAATGTAGTGTCCCTCGCCCCATTCGTTCCAGTTGTCCAGCAGGAGCATCCGGCTGCCCAGTTGGTCCTTTGGGATCGCGCCCATGAAGTCCTTGGCCTGCCGGAGCAGACCCTCGAACTCCAGCGGCGGGATCTTCCAGAGGGTCCCCTCGTCCCGCCAACCGCTCCAAGCCTGGGAAACGGTCACGACCTGTGGCAGGATGTTCATTTGGCCGGTCTTTCGGATGTATTCCATCTGGGTCCGGATGGCCCGCTCCGGCGCCGGGCTGCCAGGCACATACCAGCAGTAAGCAAAGGTGTAATCGAGTCCGAGACTCTTCATCAGCCGGAGGTGCTGCGGATCGACTCCACGATACTCCCCCAGCAGGTAAAGACCGTTGAAGCCGGCATCGCGACAGACCTGGCGCATTTGCTCGAACGCCTTCGCCACATTCGTGACGCCGCCAAGATCATCGACAAGGAACTCCGGTCGGTAGATGAACAGCACTGGCTTGCCATCCACCTTCAGGTAGCTCGGATGCTTGAAATAATTCTCGACCCAATAGGGCAACAGGTGGGTGAAGAGATCGCTCGCGTCGGCCACGCCGGCTTTGCCGCGCGACTGGTTCTCCCACATGATGGTGAACTTCATTCTGTCGGCGAACTTCGATTTGAAGAGCGCGTCGTGAATGGCGCTGCCGAATTGGGTCCTGACCGCGCCGCCCTGGCTGGTGCGATACCAGCAGTAGATGAAGAAGGAGACGCCATGCTCCACCGCCCATTTCGTCTCCCAATCGGCCACCTCGGGTTTCTCCTGCGAATAGAAACCCAGGGCCGGAGTGCGTTCGGGGTGCTTGATCACGTTGTTCCACATCTCGGGCTTGTCCGCCTCCCACAGCGGGCAATGATGCGCGCCAATGAGCGTTGGCGCGCGAATCGGGACCGGCTCGGGAATGTAGGCCGGTTTCGTGACCTCCAGCGGCGGCAGAAAGAGCATTCGCAGAGGCTGGCGCGCCACCAGGCGCCCATCCCGCGCCTTGAGCTCAAGGGCCAGGTCCGCGACCGCCGGCTCGGCGGCCTCCAGTTCCCACGTCAAGCGAACCCATGCGTCCGCCGCGCTGACACGGACCGGGTTCGGGGCGTTGGAACTCACCACGCGAATTCCCGGCGGCAGAACCAGCGCGGCCGTGAGCTGGACATCGGCGTCGCCCTGGTTGACCAGGTCCGCCGAGATCGGCGCCGCCCGCCGCGCGCGGGCCAACGGCCGGTCCGGCTGGAAGCGTCGAATCGTCACCGTTGGCGTCGCCGCAGGCGCCCCGGCCGCGAAGGCGGCGTCGCCGTTTGTCGCCTGCAGGTCCCCGGCGGGCCCGTTGGCCGCCGAGTTCAAGAGGAGCAAGGCCGCGATCCAGCGCGTCGGTTTCATCGCTTGCCTCCGGCTCCTGGCAGCGCGCCGCGACAAAGGCCGCCATTCCTGACGTCGGAGGCGTCCATCGGGTCGAAGAAGGGGGCGGCGCGTCCGAGCGGGTTGCGAAACCCGACCGCCCCATACCGCATGCCGGCGCTGGCGTTCACGGACGATTGGGTCCGGGTTGAGTTCCTGGCTCAGCCGCCACCGGGAACATGGAAATGCGGAACTTGGCGCAGCCGTAGGGAACGAGCGTGAGGGGTTGGGAGGGTTTGGCGGCAGCCGCGGGCAGAAGGGGCAGTTGCGGGGCTTGCGCATCCAGCTTCCACGGGACTTCGATGGCATTGACGCGCATCTTCAGAGGCGCTGCGAGCGGCCAGTCCCACCGGGCCGGCATGGCGCTGCGCTCGATCGTCAGACCGGGTTGCCGGGTGTCCAGGGCGAAATTCCACCTTGCCGTCGGGTCGGGCGTGTTGCCGCCGTCGGCGTCGGGGATGGGCAGTGCAAAGAGCAGCGGGCCGTACGAGACCGAGGCGTAGGGTGCGTTTCCAGCGTTGCGGTCGCGGCCGCTTTGGACGCTGGCGGACATCGGCAACTGAAGCCGGACCCTGTCGCCTGGGTTCCAGAACCGTTCGACCCGCGCAAACCCCGCCGCGTCCGGCGCAACCTCAAGCGAGACGTCGTTCACGCTCAGGCTGGGCCGCTGGCACCAGCCGGGAATCCGGAACTTGAGCGAGAAGGAAGCCGCGCGGGCGGGATTCACCCGCAGGTCAATCCGATCGGTGAAGGGATAGTCCGTCATGCAATCGATCTCGACGGGCACACGGTCGGCCACCAGGGCCGAGACCTTGCAGGGGCCATAGTGAGTCGCGGCCAATCCGTTGTCATAGGTGGCCATCCACATGTGAGTGACATACCAGGGCAGAATCCGGTTCAGGGCGGCAGTGCAGCACAGGGGATAGTGCGTTCGCTTGTAGGAGTTGCCTTCGGCGCGGGGCCCATGGGGATGCGGCGGCGACTTGTCCACAACCCGGTTGGGGCACTGAAAATAGACGTGCGTTTTGAAATCGCGCGCGACTGTGGCCGGGCCGGCGTTGAAAAACGCCCGTTCCGCGCGGTCGGCCAGCCGGCCCTGGCCGCTGACGGTCAGCAGCGCGATCTGACTCCAGAGGTAGGCGGCCACATCGCAGGTCTCGGTGCCGCGAAACGCGCCGGTGGGCCCGTAATACTCGTCGGCCACCGGCACGCCGCTGGGTTGCATGGCCTCCCGCTCGAGCAGGTCGTGCCAGGCGAGGGCGGTGTCCAGAAACTCGCGTTTGCCCGTCCAAAGGAAACCCAGCGCCCACGGCGTGGTGCTTTCCAGGAAGTGCACCACATGATCGTTCTTTTCGGCGCCCGGCTTTGCATCGGGCAGGCGGCGGTAGCGGTTCCACGAATCGCCCCCGGGGCTCTTGCCGCCGCCGTCGCCCGCGAACAAGGTGGTGAGCGCCGCGGCGATTTCCGCGTTTCCCGTCCAGCAGTAGGTGTCGAACGCCGGCCAAGGATTCGACATGGCCCAGCCCAGGCGCAGCCAATCCCGATTGCCGCTGTAACCAGACTCCAAAGCTTGCAGCGCGCGTTTGTCTCCGGAGCCTGCATAGTATCCTGCCAGCGCGCGTCCCAGCAGACCGTTGGCCCACATCGGCCAGGCCTCGCTGACGACGCTTCCGTTTCGGTGTTCGGGGTTGTTCCGGTCCAGCCACCAAAGGAACAGGATGGCCCGCGAATTCATGTTGGTAGCCACCGCGTCCAGACGGCCCCTGGCGAGCTGGAGCAAGCCATCGTCGCCCAGCGCGTAAGCCAGGCGAGCCAGACCGTCGAACCAGTAGCCGCCTCCTTCATACGGCCAGCCGCCCTTGGGCCAGTCGAGCCGCTCCCCGGTCATCTTGTGCTCGATTGCCCAGGCCCGCTTGAACTCGACGTCGTACTCGTCCATGTGCCCCGTAAAACCGTCCCGCGCCGCCAGGCACCAATCGCGCAGCCAACCGGCCGGCGCCACGGCGCCGGGAGGCAAGGCGAGGAAGGCGGGCCGCGCCGGCGTCTGGAAGGGCCGCGCGTAGTTCACGGCGCTCGCCGGAGACGCAGGCGCCGGGGAATCCGCAGCCGGCGCACGCAACGCAAACACAAGGCCAAGCGCGACGATGGACGGAGCGAGGAGGGCGTGTTTCGTTTTCATGTGTCCTCACTTGTAGGCCCTTTGGCGAGTTTGATCAACCCTCCTTCCACCGCGCGAACCCGCCTGCAGCGTCTCTTGGACCGCGAGGCGAAGGTCCCTGCCGAACAGGCTGCCGGTAGAAGCCGCCGGGCCTGCGGGGTCTCCGCCTTCCAGCACGGGACGGTCCGCATGGGGCTTTCTGGCCGGAGGCCGGATGTGAGGTGAATCCGCGCATCCCTCGCGCCGCCCGCTCGCTGCGCATCGGGAAATGACCGTCGCCGCCTTGCCCTAGCGAGGTTATGCGCGGATTCACGGCGTTGTTTCGCTGTTTACTTCCGGCGACATTCAGGTGAAGTTTACACGATCAAAACATGCACCCTGTAAACCCGCCAATGCCCCGCCATCCATCCACCCTCGGCCAATTCTCGCGGCGCGCCCTGATGGTTCTCGCGCTCCTGCTGTTGCCTGTGGCCGCCAGCTCCGCCCAAAACGCCCGGCGGATTCTCAGCGATACGGGGGACCCGGTCCTGTATCCGTCCTACCTGACCGAGTACGACGGCCGGCTCTTCTTTCGGGCGAACAATCTGCCCCAGGGAAACAACGTGGAACTCTGGGCGTTCGACGGCGCCGTCGCCCGGATGGCAGCCGAGATCAACGTCGGCGCGAGCGGATCGGACCCTTCCTACCTGACGGTGTTTGGCGGCAAGCTCTATTTCTGCGCCGACGCCGGCGGCGGCGCCAGGCTCTGGCAGTACGATCCGACCAACGGCGCGTCCGTGGCGCCCGGGTCCGGGTCCAATGCCAGCCTGCCGCAGGATCTTTTCGCTTACGGGAGCAATCTCCTGTTCCGGGCGTCCCGCTTTGGCGCTCCTGGCAACATTGGAATCGAATTGTGGCGGTTCGACGGGGCCGCGCAGACGCCGCTGGACCTGTTCGCCGGCAGCGGCAGTTCCTACCCGCAGCATTTCATCGAGTATGGAGGCCAGTTGTACTTCAACGCCTGCGGCACGCCCGGCCAGGGCACGGAACTCTGGCGCTACAACGGCGTTGGCATGCCCACCGAGGCGGCGCGCCTCTATCCGAACAACGGATCGAGCCCCGAGAATTTCGCCGTCTATGACGGCCGCCTCTATTTCTCCGCCTACGACGGAATCCACGGCCGCGAACTGTGGCGCTATGACGGCGTCAACGCCACGCTCGCGGCGGACATCGTTTCCGGCGGCCAGTACTCGTCCTCCAACCCAAGCGGCCTCACCGTCTATAATGGCAGACTCTACTTTTGCGCCACTGACGGGGTTCACGGCTACGAGCTGTGGTCCTTCGATGGAACCAACGCCCAGATGGCGGCGGAGATCAACCCGACGCCCGACCCGGGCAACGGCGACACCTTCCTGATGGATTCCAGCCCCGGCGGCTTCAAGGTGTTCGACGGCCTGCTCTATTTCGCAGCGAACGACGGGGTTCATGGACGAGAGCTGTGGTCCTTCGATGGCGTCACGGCCCGGCAGGTCCTGGACATCAACCCCGGTCAATATGGTTCGGAAGTCTCGGAACTCACGGTCTTCCAAGGCGCCCTCTACTTCAGCGCCGACGACGGCTACGTGCCCGGCCTGAACGCCCTGGAACCGCAGGTCTTTGCCCTGGAGTCGGTCCTGCCGGTGGCGCCCTTGAAGCTGTCCCCGCCGGAGATGATCTCAGGCAACCAACTGAGACTCACGCTGGAGAGCGATGACGGAACGCCCCTGACCTCCGGCCATCTGGCCCGCATCCAAATCTACACGTCCACCGACCTCGCCGAACCCTTGAGCGCATGGCAGAGGGTCACCAATCCCGTGGCGCTCCAGAATGGCGCGGCGCAAGTCACCGGCCTCGATGCCAACAGCCCCTTCCGGTTCTACCGCGCCGTGATGACGCCGTAGGCAGAGCATCAAGGGCGCACGGAGGCGACCGAAGGCATGGCCTTCGCGGGCAGCGCAAGACAACAGAGGGTCCGGTGACCGGTGGCCGCTCGACGCTCTGTGGGGCGCGCGAATTCGCGGAATCTGCGGTCGGCCAAGTCAACGTTCCAGTTTCGGGTCCAGCCAGACGCTCCAATCCGAGGTGGCCCCGTCGCCGGCGTCTTCGGCGACCAACTCTAACTGTTCAACGCCGGCCACGCTGACCCGGAACTCCACCGGCCGGTGGTCCTTCACCACTGCGGATTCGTAAAGGGTGCGGCCGTCTCCGCGCAGCACCAAGCGAACAGATCCGGCGCTTCCATCCTGCAATCCGCCGCCCCCTTGGAACCACTGCCAACGTCCGTCCAATGCAAAGGCCAGCCGCGACGGGGCATGAGCGAACAGGCCGCGCTGGTAGAAGCGCCCGCCGACCATCAGGAACGCCTGATCGCCCTCGGGCAGGGCGCGATCGCGAACAAGCCGGCCCCAACCCACCTTGGCGGACACGTAGGAGCAGTCAGACAAAACCACGGTCTTCTCGCCCGCTGGGATTTCCGCGGGCGACCTGAGCGGCGGCGGCTTCAGGAGTCGTTCCACCAACGCCGCCTGGCTCTGGATGACCGTGTCTGCGGGATGCTCCGAGGCCGTCTGCCGGGCGACCAGGCGCGCCTCCTGCGCGGTGTCTTTCAGGAGAGCGCTGCTGAGCCGCATCGTCACAAACGCGCGGGTCAATTCCTCCAGGCGGGGCGCGCCCTGAGGATCGACCTCGTATCCAAACGCGCGGGTGCTGTCGCGCCCGTCTTCCAGGATCGCGCGCAAGCGCAGCTCGCATCGGCCGGCCTGGAATTCATCGATGACAATTTGGAAGCATCCGTCGGCCGCGACCGGCGCCGCAAAGCCCGCGGCATCGTAGTCCATCCTGGGTTTTTCGGGGTCCTGATAGGCCACCATCTGAGCGGCGCGCGGAGTGGCGTCGCATTTGCCGGAAACGGTCAGTTTGCCCGCCGCCCACTGGGCTTGCAGGCCACTCCAGACCACCCGTTCCGCCGACCTTGCGACCGCGACCCCCGTGAAGAGCGGATGCCGGGACAAGGGGGCGGCGCTGGCAGCCGAAAGGAAGGTCCCCTGCCCTTCCCCGCGGAGTTCCTGGCCATAGGTGTGATTGCCGTCGCCCATGAGCGAGTGGCCGCGGGCGGCGCGCGCGGCGCGATTGGCCGCATCGTGCGGCAGTCCCATGGCATGCCCGAGTTCGTGCGCGACCCCGCCGAGATAATGACTGTTGAACTCGCCGATCGAGCACGGGCGGCCGTAGTAGCCGCCGGGCCTCTTCGAGCCCAGCTCGCGCGGGTCCAGCAGCGGATCGTCATAGACCATGGCAGCCGCGCCGAGCCCGCAGTAGGGGCCCAGTTCGATGGCCCGGCCATTCTGCCACTCCAGCAGCGGCGAGAAGATGAGCACCGTTTCCCGGCGAAGGTCCACGCCCTGCGCTCGGAAAGCCTGTCGCACCTCCTCGACCATCCGGCCGGCGGCATCGCGGCCGTAGTCTGGCGTGGGGCTCCTGCCCTTGACCTGGAGAATGTGCAGCGCGCCCCCGGCGCCACGATCCAGGGCGAAAGTGAGGGGGCCAAAGCCGTTCCGGGCCATCCCCTCGCGATAAAAGGCCTGCACGTTCGTCATCACCCGCTCGAGGCGTTCGGCGTAACCGGGGAGCGGCGTGCGATCGGTCGGGCAGAAATAGGCCAGGCGCAGGACCGGGGCGGCGGAAGCGGCGAACGTGACTCCCAGGCAAACGAGGCCAAGGAGCCATAGTCCGAACAGGCGGGGGCTTGAAATGCTCATGCGGCGGCGCGGATCAATAGTTGCATGCGAATCGGCTCATCGGAGTCGGATTCTACCGCGGCGGGTTTGCAGCGCACGCCCAAAAAGGCGGGCGGCCGCGCCGAAGGCAACGCCCGGGAAGCCAGCCTGCGGCGCTGCGCGGCCCAAGCCAGGCGCCAGAGGCGGATTGACAGGGAAGCGAGCCTTGTTAGTGTCTTGCCATGCAGCCTAATTCCGGCGAGCACGAGCCGGGAGCGGGGGAACCAAACGCCCGGTTACCAGGTCGGGGCGAACAGCGGATTGCGCCGCTGGGGCCACTTTCAAGGCCCAGCCCGTCAGCTAACCTCGTCGGCCTGTGAAAGAGCAATCTTCCTGAAGCCCTGCGCTCGGGCGATTGGCTCGCAACCTTGGGATACGATGAGCGAAACAGCGGCAGAAGCCAGCGTTGGCGGTCGTCCGAAACAAACGCGCTTGAGCGTCCTCGCCTTGGGGGCGTTGGGGGTCGTGTACGGGGACATCGGCACCAGCCCGCTATACGCCCTGAAGAGCTGTTTTGCCGGGCCGACGGGCGTGCAGGCGTCGCACGATAACGTCCTGGGAGTGCTGTCGCTCATCTTCTGGGCGCTGATCCTCCTGGTGTCGCTGAAATACATCGCATTCGTGCTGCGGGCCGACAACCGCGGCGAGGGAGGCATCCTGGCGCTGATGGCGCTGGCCTTTCCAGAGAGAGACCGGGCCAACGCGACGCGGGCGGTATGGTTCTTCACGATTCTCGGCATCTTTGGAGCGGCGCTGCTTTATGGGGACGGCTTGATCACGCCGGCCATCACCGTGCTGGGGGCGGTGGAAGGCCTGGAAACGGCCACGCCGTTGTTCAAGCCCTACACGGTGCCGCTGGCAGTCGTGATCCTGGTCGTGTTGTTCAGCGTGCAGCGGGTGGGGACCGGCAGCGTGGGCCGGGTGTTCGGGTGGGTGATGCTGCTGTGGTTTGTGACCATTGGCGCCCTGGGAATCAACGGGATGCGCGGGGCCCCGGAAGTGCTGGGCGCCATTTCGCCTCATCATGGCGCGCGCTTTCTGGCGCAAAACGGCTGGCACGGCTTCCACGTGTTGGGCAGCGTCTTCCTGGTGGTGACGGGCGCGGAGGCGCTCTATGCCGACATGGGCCATTTCGGGCGAAAGCCGATCCGGTTGGCGTGGTATGGCCTGGTGCTGCCGGGGCTGTTCCTGAACTACCTTGGCCAGGGCGCCCTGGTGCTCCACCATCCCGAGGCGTCGGTCAATCCGTTCTTCGGGCTGGCGCCGTCCAAATGGGCGCTCTACCCGCTGGTGGCGCTGGCCACGGCGGCGGCGGCCATCGCGTCGCAGGCGTTGATCTCGGGCTGCTTCTCCCTGACGATGCAAGCGGTGCAACTGGGTTACGCGCCGCGAGTGGGGATCGCGCACACCTCCTCGTCGGAACGCGGCCAGATCTACATTCCCGTGGTCAACTGGGCGCTGATGGTGGCGTGCGTCGGCCTGGTGCTGGTGTTCAAGACGTCTGAGAACCTCGCCGCGGCCTATGGCATCGCCGTGGTGCTCACCATGGTGATCACCACGTGCCTGTTCTTCTTCACCGCGCGGCGACGGTGGAAATGGAGCGGGCCGCTGACTGGCGCCTTGTGCGCGGTGTTTCTGGCCGTGGAGCTCTCTTTCCTGGGCGCGAACCTGATCAAACTGGGGCACGGCGGCGGGTTTCCACTGGCGATCGGCCTGGCCGGTTTGACGCTGATGTCCACGTGGAAGACGGGGCGGACGCGTCTCCGACAACGGCTGGCGAGCAGCCTTTTGCCAATCGCGGATTTCTTGAAGAGCGTGAGCGAGTTCGCGCCGGTGCGGGTCAAGGGCACCTCCGTGTTTCTTGCCGGAAACCCGGAAGGCACGCCGCTGGCGCTGACCCACAGCCTGAAACACAACAAGACGCTGCACGAGCGGGTGATCCTGCTGACGGTCCTGATCGAGGAGGTCCCTTACGTGGAGAAGGAACGGCGGGTGGAAGTGGCGGACCTGGGCAACTCCTTCTGGCGCGTGGTGGGGCGCTACGGGTTCATGGAAGAACCGCGGGTGTCCGAGATTCTGATGGGCTGCAAGGAGCAAGGGCTCAAAGTCAAGGAGTTGGAAAGCACCTTCTACCTGAGCCGTGAAACGGTGATCCCAAGCCGCCGGCCCGGGCTGGCGCGGTGGCGCAAGCATCTCTTCGCGCTCATGTCGCGCAACGCGCAGTCGGCCACCGCGTATTTTCGGCTAACCCCCAACCGGGTGGTCGAGATGGGCATGCAGATCGAGATTTGACCCGGGCGCCCCTGTCCTCCTTGCCGCCGTTCGGCGCGAGTGGCTCGGTTCGGCATTCGGGTCAGATGGAGTAGTCGTCGGAGAAGACGCGCACGTTCTGCAGTTCCACAAAGAGCTGTTCGCCGGGCTGCGGCTGCAACTGGCGGAATTGGTCTCTGCTCAGTTGCACCGCGAAAGCCGCGCCGCCGTCGAGCCGCTCGAGTTCCAGTTGCGCCACCGGCCCGGCCGCATGACAGCGGACCAGGCGCGCCGCAAGAGTGGATCGCCCGCTGGCTTCGCGCGTCACGCGGATGTCGTGCGGGCGGACAAACGCCACCGCCTGGGACTGCGGCCCCCCAGCGCCACGCGCAGCCTCAAACGCAGTGTCCCCAATCAGAACCCGCCCCTCGTGGATGCGTCCGTGAAACAGGTTCACATTGCCCAGGAAGTCGTAGATGAACGGCGAGGCCGGGCGGTCGTAGATATCGTCGGGCGTCCCGATCTGCTCGATGCGGCCGTCCCGCATGATGGCCACCCGATCGGCGACCTCGAGCGCCTCCTCCTGGTCGTGCGTGACAAAGAGCGTGGTGATGTGGATTTCGTCATGCAGGCGGCGAAGCCAACGGCGAAGGTCCTTGCGCACCTTGGCGTCCAGCGCGCCGAAAGGCTCGTCCAGCAGGAGGACTTTGGGTTCGACGGCCAGAGCGCGAGCCAGGGCCACCCGCTGACGCTGACCGCCGGAAAGCTGGGCCGGATACCGTTGCGCCAGGGGCTCCAACTGAACCAGCTTGAGGAGGGTTTCCACCCGCTGCAGAATGTCGCGCTCGGGCGGGCGGGTGGCGCGCGGACGCACCCGGAGGCCGAAGGCGATGTTCTCAAACACGCTCAAATGGCGAAAGAGGGCGTAATGCTGAAAGGCGAAACCGGCCTTGCGCTGACTGGCGGGCAAGTGGGTGACATCGTCCCCGTAGAAGAGCACCTGCGCGGGGCCCGGATCGGGAAACTCCAAGCCGGCAATGATCCGGAGAAGGGTGGTCTTGCCGGAGCCGGACGGCCCAAGCAACGCGACCAACTCTCCCGACTCGACTTTGAGGGTGACGTCATCGAGGGCTTTGAACTTCCCGAATTGCCGGGTGATGTGGCGGACTTCGATGCTCATGGACTGGATCCGTGGTTGGCGCCGGGCGCGGAAGCGTTCTTCCACTCGACCCAGGTCTTGAGCGCCAGGGTGACCAGCGCCAGCAAGGTCAGGAGCGAGGCCACGGCAAACGCGCCGACGAAGTTGTATTCGTTGTAGAGAATTTCGATGTGGAGCGGGATGGTGTTGGTCTCGCCTCGGATATGGCCGGAGACCACCGAGACCGCGCCAAACTCGCCCATGGCGCGGGCGTTGCACAGAATGACGCCGTAAAGGAGGCCCCACTTGATGTTCGGGAGGGTGACCCGCCAGAAGGTCTTCCAGCCGCTCGCCCCAAGAACGATGGCTGCCTCCTCCTCGCTGCGACCCTGGGCCTGCATCAGGGGAATAAGTTCGCGGGCAACAAACGGGAACGTCACGAAGGTGGTGGCCAGCACAATGCCCGGCACGGCGAAGATGATCTGGATTTCGCGCTCGATCAGCCAGGGGCCAAGGGCCCCCTGCGCGCCGAAGAGAAGAACGAAGATCAGGCCGGAGATGACTGGGGAAACGGAGAACGGCAGGTCAATAAGGGTGATGAGCAACTGTTTGCCAGGGAAACGGAACTTGGCGATGGCCCAGGCGGCGGCGACTCCAAAGACGCAATTGAGAGGCACAGCAATGGCCGCGGCGATCACGGTGAGCTTGATTGCGCTGAAGGTGACGGGATCGTGAAAGGACTTCAAATAGGCGCCCCATCCCCTGGCCAGCGCGTGGGCAAAGACTGAAGCCAAAGGGACAACTAGGAACAGCGCCAGAAAGCCAAGCGCAAGCCCGATCAGCAAACGGCGGACCCGCGGCGGCTCGCTCGTGGGGCGACGGCGCGGCGTCATCGAGGCGCGGTTGAGCGTGGCGGCGGGGCCCATAGAAGGTTCAGGCTGGCGCGTGCGAACGGCTGCCCCACCATTGGAGCAGGTTGATCGTGAGGAGCATGACAAACGAAACGACGAGCATGACGACGGCCAGGGCGGTGGCCCCGGCATAGTCGTACTGCTCGAGCTTGGTGATGATGAGCAGGGGCGTGATCTCCGTCTTCATGGGCATGTTTCCGGAGATGAAGACCACGGAACCGTACTCGCCAAGAGCGCGGGCAAAGGCAAGCGCGAAGCCGGTGAGCAGCGAGGGAAACAGGATCGGCAGGAGAACGCGGCGGAAGGTCTGCCAGCGGTTGGCCCCGAGGCTGGCGGCGGCCTCCTCGAGTTCGGCGTCCAAGTCCTCGAGCACCGGCTGAACAGTCCGCACCACAAAGGGAAGCCCGATAAAGGTCAGCGCGACAAAGACGCCCAGAGGCGTGAAAGCCACATTGATGCCCAGGGGCGCGAGCCATGCCCCGATCCAGCCGTTCTTGGAATAGACCGCCGTGAGCGCGATGCCGGCAACCGCTGTCGGGAGCGCAAAGGGGAGGTCCACCAGGGCGTCCACCAGGCGTTTCCCCCAGAACTGATACCGCACCAGCACCCAAGCGACCAGCAGGCCAAAGAAGAGGTTCACAGTGGCGGCCAACAAAGCGGCTCCGAAACTGAGCCGGTAGGAAGCCAACACGCGGGGCGCCGTCACCGTGCCCCAAAACTGATCCCAAGTGAGCGTGCTGGTCTTGACGAAGACCCCTGCCAGGGGAATGAGCACCAGCAGGCTCAGATACAGCAGCGTAAAGCCCAGGGTCAGGCGGAAGCCCGGCAAAACATTGCGCTGGCGAAAGGGCATGGGAGCAGTCGGTTCTTTGCTGCTGGCTAGAGGTTCTGGGCGTGGGCGATGAACTTGCGGTATTCCTCCAGAACGGAGCTCAGGGCCACCGTCAGGGCGGCCTCCTGCAAATAATGCGGCGTATGGTGCGGGGTCTCCAGGATGATCTCGAAGGGACGCGGCCTGACGCCCGGCGGCGCGCGCAGCACACCCTCGTAGCCCTCCCGGATGATGCTGTCCCGAGCGCGAAATCCGTCGATGACCTCCCCCTGGTTGCGGGGCAGCAAGCGGGACGCGGCAGCCAGGGCAGGACGCAGGAGGTGCTCGGTCAGCAGCGGGCCATGCGCATAGCCATAAAGGCCGTCGCTGGTGTCGTCGGTGTGCAGCGAAATGAGCCCATGGAAGGCGTGGGACCAGAGTTCAGACTGGAGAATCCGCACCTCGGGCTGGACGGAATTGCGCCAGAATTCGCGGTTCAGATCCTTGCCGTTGCGGTTGTGGCGGGTGTTATCCACGAAGCCGGTCGGATTGCAGACCGGGTAGAGGAACAGGCAATAGCCCCGGGCAATCTCCGGGTTCTCTTCCAGGAGGCGCACGAAGCGCAGCAAAGCGAACGAGGCGGCGGGCTCGTCCCCGTGAAGCCCGGCGAAGATGCCGATGCGCATGGGCTTCTCCCCGCCCTCGGCGCCTATGAAAAGGTAGCGCGGCAGTTCCTGAATGCGCCCGTCCCTCTCGAAACGGCCTGGCTCGCAGACGATGAGACTGGCGGAGCCGCGGGCGAGGTCAACCAAGGGCGCTGTAATCGCATCCAGGGAGCGATGGGTCCTGAAGGGCCGGGGGGATGGCAGCCGTGTTGACGGGAGAGTCGAGGTCATGATCTGTGTTCGTTGAGGGTGGAAGGCGCGCCTCTCAGGGTTTGAATATCTGGTCAAACACGCCGCCGTCGTCGAAGTGGGTTTTCTGGGCTTTCTTCCAGCCACCAAAAACGTCATCAATGGTGATGAGCTTCACCTGGGTAAACTGGCTTGCGTATTTGGCCGCGGCCTTCTCGGACCGGGGTCGATAGAAGTGCTTGCCGGCGATGTCCTGGCCTTCGTCCGAATACAAATGGTCCAGATAGGCCTTGGCCACTGCCTCGGCGCCACGTCTCTTCGCGACCTTTTCCACGACAGCGACCGGCGGCTCGGCGAGGATGCTGAGCGAGGGGGTGACGACCTCGAGTTTATCGGCGCCAAACTCCTTCAGCGCCAGGTAGGCCTCGTTTTCCCAGGAGATGAAGACGTCGCCGATTTCGCGCTGCACGAAGGTGGTGGTGGCTCCGCGGGCTCCAGAGTCGAGCACCGGGACGTTCTTGAAAAGCCGGGCCAGGAAGTCGCGCGCCTTGGCCTCGTCGTGGCCGTATTTCTGGAGCGCGTAGGCCCAGGCTGCCAGGTAGTTCCAGCGGGCGCCGCCCGAGGTCTTTGGATTCGGAGTGACGATCGAAACCCCGGGCTTCACCAGGTCGTCCCAGTCATTGATGCCCTTGGGGTTTCCCTTGCGGACCAGAAAAACGATGGTCGAGGTGTACGGGGCGCTGTTGTGGGGGAGACGCTTCTGCCAGTCGGCAGGCAGCAGCCGCGCCTTGTCGGCCAGGGCGTCGATGTCGTAGGCAAGAGCCAGGGTGACCACGTCGGCTGCCAGACCGTCAATGACCGAGCGGGCCTGTTTGCCGGAACCGCCGTGCGATTGTTTGATGGTAACGTTGTCGCCGGTTCTTTGCTTCCAGTGTTTGGCGAAGGCAGCGTTGAACTCGGTGTAGAGTTCCCGCGTGGGATCGTAGGAGACGTTGAGGAGCGTGATGTCTTTGGCCAGGGCCGGGATGAGTCCAGCCGCCAGGGCGAGGGCCGGCAGGGCGCCGGCTGAGAGCAGGGGGAGTTTCAGTTTCATGGTCGTGTTAATCTGGCTTTGGAAAGGTTGGTTTCTTCAGAAGGAGAATTGGGCGCGGCCCAGGAACACCTTCTCGCCGCTGTCGAGAAAATCGCTGGTCCCGCCGTCGAAGGCCGTTTGTTCGTAGTCAAAGTTCAACTTCACCTTCTTGTTCAGATGCCAGTTGAGCCCAACGCCCCAGGAGGTGGCGGCGCTGGCGGAGGTGGCCGGATTCGCCAGGGAGGGAAATGCGGCGTCGTCCACGTCAAGCTGTCCGAAGCGCGCCGCGATCTCCCAAGCGCCCCAGCCTCCGCTGGCCGGGTTGAAGTTGCGCTTTGGCGTGAAACCCTTCCAGGAGTTCTCCTCCCCGGTAAGCACGTAGGACGCGGCCACCTGCCACGCCGAGTTCTTGACGCGGGCGAAGGAGGAAGACCCGGCGTCCAGTCGCACGCGCTCGGTCTTTTCAATCTGGGTGACCTGGGCGTCGTGGACGACGATCTGGACGATGCCGTAGCGCAGCGAAGCGACGTGTTGGCGCACCAATTCGAGCCAGCCGGGGTCGCCCGCAGCCTTCTTGGCGCTATCGGGATGGATCGACTGGCTCATCGGCTCTCCGCAAGAGGAATCAGCTTGGTCGAGTAATAGCGACCATCCTGATAGTTATTAAGCACAAAAAAAAGTCCCTCGAAAGAAGGCTCGAATACCGAGGTCTCTTTTCGCTCTGCGAACGGCCATTGTGTTGATCTTGCGCTCATTAATAACGATCTTCTGTGTCGTCTTTAATGCAAATCAGAGATCGCGTCAACAACTTTTGTTGCGTTTTTTTGGCGTGAGGGTTTTCGCGCCCGGCTCAGATGCCATCCCCCCCCATCAACCGCGGCAGGAACACCTCATGACTGGAGACGGGCAAGCCTTTCGAGACATCGGCCAAGGTGGCGTGGTCCATGAGGTTTGCGACGTAGTTTCGAACGTCCAGGAAGACTCGGCGAAAGCGGCAAAGCGGTTCCTGGGAGCAGCGGGTGTAACCCGCGAGCGAAACGCACTGAATAGGGGCCAGGATTCCGTCAAAATGCCGCACCACCTCGCCCATCGTGATCTTGTCCGGCGTCCTGGCCAGGTAATAGCCGCCGCGCACCCCGGGCAGGCTGTCCACCCAACCACGCTCTTTGAGCGCGAGCATGATCTGCTCGAGGAACTTCTTTGGAACATCGTTCCGGCGAGCCAGTTCACGGATGGGGATTGGCCCGCCACCCATGTGATCGGCCAGCGTGAAAAGCACGCGCAGGGCGTAATCCGTCTTCTTCGAGACTCGCATCGCTAAACACTATAAACAAAGTAGTCATTAAGTCAACGCGCCCCCGCTCACAATCGGCCGCTCCCTGGGCCGCATAGAACCGCTGCGAGGATTGGTCCAACGCCCGGTCCCCTGCCCCGCTTGCGCGGCATTGCATTCCTGCCCCAGCCGCTTCATGCTCGGGGGATGATGAACTCACGCAAAGAAACGTTCATAATTCTGGCTTTCGCCATCGCGACAACGGCGGCAGCGGCCACCACCCTGGGCCGGCTTCGTTGCGAATATGCCGAGAATCCCCTTGGAATGGACGTGGCACAGCCGCGTCTGAGCTGGGTGATGGAATCCGACACCCGGGCCCAGACGCAAACGGCTTACCAGGTGCTGGTGGCGACCGCGCCTGAGAAACTCGAGGCAGGACAAGCGGACCTCTGGGACAGCGGCAAGGTCATGTCCGACCGGTCCATCCAGGTGGCCTATGCGGGTCGACCGCTGGTCTCGCGCCAGCGGGCGCACTGGAAGGTCCTGGCCTGGGACAAGGCCGGGCAACCGCTGGCGAGCGCTCCGGCCTGGTGGGAAATGGGTTTGCTCCAGCCGACCGAGTGGCAGGGACAGTGGATCGGTTTTCGTTCCGAGTCCGAGACCGCCAAAGCCCCGCTGGAAAGCGCCAGGTGGATCTGGTTCCCGGAGGGCAACCCGGCCAACAGCGCGCCCAAGGGCGACCGGTTCTTCGCTCGGTGGCTGGACTTGCCCTCCGATGCGGCGCTCAAGAGCGCCCTTCTTTGCATGACTGTGGACGACCAGTTCACGGTGTACGTGAATGGTCAGGAAGCGGGCAAGAGCAGCGGGCAGACCGATGCCTGGAAGGAACTGAAGAAGTTCGATGTGAAGGACCGCCTCAAGCCGGGCCGAAACCTGCTGGCCGTAAAGGCTTTCAACAACGCCAACGCCGCCGGCTTCATCGCCCGGCTGGAGGTCCAGCTTGAAACCGGCGCGCCCGTGGCGGTGACCACGGACAAGTCCTGGAAAGCCTACAGCGCCGCGCCGGACAACTGGCCTCAAGCCGGCATGGCCGAGACTGGCGCGCAGGCCGCCCGTGAAGTGGCCAAACTCGGCGAAGGTCCCTGGAGGGACACCTTGAGCGGCGCCAAAGCGCTCGGTCAGTGCCCGCACTTTCGCAAAGTCGCCCGCCTCGACAAGCCCATCCGGCAAGCCCGGCTCTATGCCACCGCCCTGGGCGTGTACGAATTCTCGATCAACGGACGGCGCGTGGGGAACGATTACTTCAACCCCGGTTGGACCGACTACAAGAAACGCGTCCAGTACCACACCAGTGACGTGACGGAACTGCTGCGGCAGGGTTTGAACACGCTGGGGCTCATCCTGGGCGACGGCTGGTATGCGGGGTATGTGGGGCTGGGCGGGCCGCACCGCTACGGGCCGCTGGCGCTAGCCTCCGCGCAACTCGAAGTCCAATTCACAGACGGCTCGCGCCAAACCGTGGCGACCGACGGCTCCTGGAAGGCGGCCTGCGGCCCACTGCTGCAATCGGACATGCTCATGGGCGAAACCTACGATGCTCGCAAAGAGCTGACCGGATGGAACGGGGCCGGCTACGACGACGCCCGCTGGCAGCCCGCCCAAGTGGAGAAGCCCGTCGTCCACCTGGTCGCCGCAGCCGATGGCCCGGTGCGGGCCATGCTCGAGCTGAAACCACGCGCTGTCACGGAGCCCAAGCCCGGACAGTTTGTGTTCGATCTGGGCCAGAACATGGTGGGCTGGGCGCGGCTCAAGGTTCAGGGCGCGGCGGGCCAGACGGTGACGCTGCGGTTTGCCGAGATGCTGAACCCGGACGGGACGATCTACACGACCAACTTGCGCGGGGCAAAGGCCACCGACCGCTACACGCTCAAAGGCGGCGGCCCGGAAACCTGGGAACCGCGCTTCACCTTTCACGGGTTTCGCTATGTCGAACTGACCGGTTTTCCGGGCCGGCCGGGCCCTGACGCGGTGACCGGCGTGGTCGTCTACAGCGACACCCCCGAGGCAGGGTCCTTCGAATGTTCGAGCCCGCTCGTCAACCAGCTCCAAAGCAACATCGTCTGGGGACAGCGCGGCAACTTCCTGGCCGTGCCCACCGATTGTCCGCAACGGGACGAGCGCCTTGGGTGGATGGGCGACGCCCAGATTTTCATCCGCACCGCCACCGACAACATGGACGTGTCCCGGTTCTTCACCAAGTGGTGCCAGGATGTCGAGGATGCCCAGCAGGCCGACGGCGCGTTCCCCGACGTCGCGCCGCGCGTCTGTTGCGGGGCGGGCACGGCCGCCTGGGGCGACGCCGGGGTCATCTGCCCCTGGACGGTCTATCGCGTGTATGGGGACACGCGCATCCTGGAGCGACACTACAAGGCCGGCGCCCGCTGGATCGAATACCTGACGGGCCACAGCCAGAACTTGCTGCGGCCGGCGCAGGGCTACGGCGACTGGCTCTCGATCAAGGCCGAAACGCCCAAGGACGTGCTGGCCACGGCCTATTTCGCGCTCAGCACCCGCGTGATGGCCCGGATGGCGGCGGTCCTGGGCAAGGACGCCGACGCGGCCAAGTACGAGCATCTCTTCGACCAGATCAAGAGCGCGTTCCAGAAGGCCTATGTGGCCCAGGACGGACGGATCAAGGGCGACACGCAGACGTGCTACGTGCTGGCGCTGGCGTTTGACCTGCTGCCGCTGGAGCAGCGGCCCGCCGCGGCCCAGCGCCTGGTTGCGGACATCCGCGCCAAGGGCGATCACCTCAGCACCGGCTTCGTGGGGGTGGGTCATCTGACACCCACGCTCACTCGCGAGGGCCATGTGGACGTGGCCTACAAGCTGCTCAACCAGGAGACCTTTCCCGGCTGGCTCTACAGCGTGAAGAACGGCGCCACCACCATTTGGGAGCGCTGGGACGGATGGACCAAGGAGAAGGGATTTCAGGATCCGGGGATGAACTCGTTCAATCACTACTCGCTGGGCAGCGTGGGCGAATGGCTCTACGCCACCGTGGCGGGCATCGACCTTGATCCCGAGGTCCCCGCCTACAAGCGGATTGTCATCCATCCCCGCCCGGGCGGCGGCTTGACCTGGGCCAAGGCGGACTATCTCTCGATGCACGGACGGATCGTCAGCCACTGGAGGATCGAGGATGGAGAATTTCGGCTGCACACGGTCATTCCTGCCAACACCACGGCGCGCGTCCTGTTGCCGGCGGCGAGCCTGGACGCGGTGAAAGAAGGCGGCCGACCCGCCCGCAACGCGACGGGCGTCCTCTCCGCCTCAATGCAGGACGCCTGCGCCGTTCTCACGGTCGGCTCGGGCAGTTACGAGTTTACCGCGCCGGCGAAAGCCATGGCTGCCGGCCTGTAGCCCCGAGTCTTTCGCGGCGGACTTCGGGTTTTGGAGAGATCGTCCGCCCGACGTGAGGACCAAGCACTCGCGCTGGCGGGGTTTTGCCCGCCGCCGAGCGCCGAAACCCCTCCGCTCGCCATGGCAATCGAGTGTTGCCATCCGAGGGATTTTCGTGCAGAATGCCGGCGCTTAAGAAACACAAAAACAGGTCCATCCCGGCATCGGCTTTGTTGGGCGGTTCGTCCATGACAGCCATTCTCCGGCCGGGATAGCTCGAAAACTCAAACGGGTCGCACAAGTTCCGGACATGCCAGGAGGCGCCTCAACGCTCGAGCTGTTTCAGAAAGCTGAACGGGCCAAAGAGTCCGGCCGGAAGGACGCGCTCCGGCGGCCGGAGGCCAGACGCCGGAGAGGGCATGCCTTTGGCTTTTGGCCGGGGCTGTCATGGCTTGGCCCCAGGGCGGCGTCTTTTCTCTGCCTCGCCACGGCCGCGGCGGCTTGGGGCGCCGCGCACTCCGCGAGCACAGGCGACTATACGATCGACAGGTGGCAGGTTGACGAGGGGCTTCCTCAGACTTCGGTCACCTCCATCGGCCAGACACCAGACGGCTATTTGTGGCTGGGCACTTTCAACGGGCTGGCGCGGTTTGACGGGGTGCGGTTCACCGTGTGCGACGAAGGCAACACCCGGGCGCTGGGAAGCAGCCGCATCACCCAGGTGTTGGCCGACGCGCAGGGCCGTTTATGGATTGTGACGGAGCCCGGGGGCCTGGCACGCATGGAGAGGGGCGCCTTCTTTGGCTATGGGCCCGAGCAGGGCCTGCCTCCGATAGAAATCGCCAACCTGGCTCACGGCCCCGATCTCGCCCTCCAGTTGTTTGACCGAAGCGGGAGGACTTATCGAGTCGATGAAAAGCGGATGCTGCCCGCGCAAAGCGAAGGCGCCGCCGCAACTCCCGGCCCACCGGCGCTTCTCTTCATCAAGAACTCCCTCTGCTGGGTGGGGCAACATGGGTGGGCACGCTCGGCGGCTCTGGACCCCGCGGCGCGTTGCGTCTCGAATCGGAGCCAGGCGCCTCCCGAGCGGTGGATTCAGTGCGCGACGCCGAGGTCCGCCGGCGGCCTCTGGCTGGCCACGACCACAGGCGTCTGGAGATTCCAGGACGGTCAGCTTCAGGGAGAACCCATTGCCTTTCCCGACATGCCCGAGGCGATTCGCGCGATGGCGGAAGACGCCCGGGGCAACCTGTGGCTGGCAACGTTACGCGCCGGGCTT
>JAKLEJ010000030.1 GCA_022711695.1 Verrucomicrobiota bacterium
CCTCGACCTTGGCGACCTCGTGGGAGGTGCGGAAGCCGTCGAAGAAGTGGAGGAAGGGCACGCGGGCCTCGAGCGTGGCGGCGTGGGCCACGAGGGCCATGTCCATAACCTCCTGCACGTTGTTCGAAACCAGCTGGGCCCAGCCGGTGGCGCGGGCGGCCATGACGTCCTGGTGGTCGCCGTAGATGGACAGGGCGTGGGCGGCGACGGCGCGGGCCGCGATGTGGAAGACCGCGGAGGTGCACTCGCCCGCGATCTTGTACATGTTCGGGATCATGAGGAGGAGGCCCTGGCTGGCCGTGAAGGTCGTGGTCAGGGAGCCCGCGGTGAGGGAGCCGTGGACCGCGCCCGCGGCGCCGGCCTCGGACTGGAGCTCGACCACCTGGGGGATCGTGCCCCAGATGTTCTTCCGGCCCATGGCGGAGAACTCGTCGGCGAGCTCTCCCATCGGGGAGGAGGGCGTGATCGGGTAGATCGCGATGACCTCGCTGACCGCGTGGGCCACGTGAGCGGCGGCGGTGTTGCCGTCGATCATGACCATGTTCTTCGTATCGGCCATAAGTGATCCTTATAGGGAGGATGGGGATGGAACTCCTGTGAGTTCCTACGAATAGTAGAGCCTTTTCGCGCTTTGATCAATATCGAGGTGCGGCGCGTGAAACGATGGGTTGCCTGATGAAACAGCCATTTCATAAATTGAACCCGTTTCTCAGGGCCCCGGCGCCTACCTCCCGGCTAGTGTCCTGTGCTGAGAATACCAAGAAAAGTGATTCACCACGGAACGACGTCTGGCGAAGCGTTAGAGCACAGAGTTAAGAAGGGGAGAGATCACGGAGTTCGGAAAATGGAATCGAGGGATGGGTAATTGGGAGTGGTAGCAACAAATACCCTCCACATTCTCTCATTGACCTCTTTCTTGTCTCCGTGCTCTCCGTGTTCGCGATCCACAGGATCGCGCTCCGTGCTCTCTGCGGCGAGTACGCAAAAAGTAATTGCTTAAGAAACACTTATCCAGGACACGACACTAGTCGCGCTTGCGCCGGGCCCTGGCGGAGAAGGCCAGGCCGCCGAAGCCCGCGGTGATGGCCAAGTAGAAGCCGAAGTCGTACCACCAGCCTGAGTTCGCCGTCTCGTAGACGCGGATGCTCTTGTTGAAGAAGTGGGCGACGAGGGATATTGGGGCCACCCAGCCGTGCCAGATACCCGTCCAGAAGCCGGCCGGCTTCTCGGCGCTGCTCTTCCCGTCGCCCGGCAGGCAGGAGGAGAGGAAGAGCGCGGCGACCAGGGCGAGGGCGATCAGGGCGAATCGTTTCCGAGGCATGGGAACTCCTTCGGGAGAGGGTTCTTCGCGATCGCGATGAAAGGTACGCAATCCGGGCGAGGAAGTCGAGGGCCGGGATCGAGGGGGGGGCGCCTTTCCTCGGGGCTGCCGCGGCGATTATCATGCATCCCGTCATGAAGACAGCCCTCCTCGTCCTCGCCGCTGGCTCGGGCTCCCGCTTCGGCGGGGCCAAGCAGGCCGAGCCTTTGGGCCCCGCCGGCGAGACGATCCTCGAGTACTCGATCCACGACGCCATGCGAGCGGGCTTCGACGAGGCGGTCTTCCTCGTCCGCGCCGCCGCGGCGGAGGATTTCCGCGAGCGGGTCTTGAGGCGCCTGCCCGCCTCGCTGCGGGCTCGAATCGCGATCCAGGAGCCCGAGAGCCTCTGCGGGGCCGAGGACCGGGCCGCGATGCGCGCTTCCGGCCGGGCCAAGCCCTGGGGCACCGGCCAGGCCCTGCTCTGCGCCGCCTCCGAGCTCGACTCGCCCTTCGCGATCGTGAACGCGGACGATTTCTACGGCCGCGAGAGCTTTCGCCTGGTGCACGACTTCCTCGCGGCGCGGGGGCCGGGCGATCGCGAGTGGTGCATGGCGGGCTACCGGCTGCGCAACACGGCGAGCGCGCGGGGGGCCGTGTCGCGCGGAATCTGCCGCATAACGCGCGGTCCGGCGGGGGAGCCGGGCCTCCTCGCCTCCGTGACGGAGGAGCCGGCCATCGAGGCGGCCGGACCCGGCTTCGTCGCGCTCCGGCCGGAGGGCGAACCGGCCGCGCTTACCGGCGACGAGACGGTGTCAATGAATTTCTGGGGCCTCACGCCGGCGGTCTTCGGCCGGGCCCTGCCCCTCTTCCGCGCCTTCCTGGACGGGAACCGAGGCTCGGCCAAGGCCGAGTTCTACCTGCCGGCCCTGGTCGACGCCCTCGTCTCGCGGGGCGAGGCCTCGGTGAGGGTCCTCCCGACGGAGGCGGGCTGGTTCGGGCTCACGTACCGCGGCGACGCCGGCGAGGCCCGCGAGAGGCTCGCGGCCCTGGTCTCCGCCGGGGAGTACCCGAGCCCGCTCTGGGACCGCGCCGCCCCGGGCCGCCCGGAAGGCGCGAGCGGCCCGGGCGACACGGGGATCGCGCGTTGAGCGAAACCGAGATCTCCCTCGAGGCGGCGGCGCGGGCCGCCGGGTCCTTCGCGGAGCCGGGATCCATCGCCGGCCTCGCGCCCTACGGCGACGGCCACATCAACGCCAGCTTCCGGCTCCGCCTGCGCCCCGGCGCCGTCCGGGCGGCCCCGGTCGCGCGACCCTCCCTCCCCGGCTCGAGCGGCGAGGGCCCGGGGGCCGACCTCCTCCTGCAAAGGATCAACGAGCGCGTCTTCCGCGACCCCGAGGCCCTCATGGGCAACCTGCTCCGCGTCACCTCGCACCTGCGCGCCAAGCTCGAGGCCGCGGGGCTGCCCGAGGTCGATCGGCGGACGCTCACGGTCGTCCCCGCCCTGGACGGGCGGCCCCTCGCGCGGGACGCCGAGGGCGGCTCCTGGCGGGCCCTGCTCTTCATCGGAGGCGCCCGCTCCGCCGGCCCGGCCCGCGATCCCGGCTCGGTCCGGACCCTCGGCGCCGCCCTGGGCCGCTTCCAGGCCCTGCTCGCCGACCTGCCGCCCCCCCGCCTCGCCCCGACCATACCGCGCTTCCACGACGCGCGCTCCCGCCTCGCGGACTTCGAGCGCGCCGCGGACCGGGACCTCGCCGGCCGCGCCGCTTCCGTCGGCCGGGAGATCGACTTCTTCCTGCGGCGGCGCGACGGGCTGGGGCTGATCGCGGAGGCGCTCGAGTCGGGAGCCGTACGGGAGCGCATAACGCATAACGACGCGAAGGGCGACAATCTCCTGGTCGACGAGGCCACGGGCGAGGCCCTCTGCCTCGTGGACCTGGACACGGTCATGCCCGGCCTGGCGCATTACGATTTTGGCGACATGGTCCGCACCGCCACCAGCCCCACCGTCGAGGACGAACTGGACCTGGCGAAAGTGGAGATGCAGATGCCGCTTTTTGAGGGCCTGGCCCGGGGCTACCTGGAGGGAGCCGGCAGCTTCCTCACCTCCGCAGAAAAGTCCTACCTGGCCTTTGCCGGAAAACTGATCACGTTCACCATCGGCATCCGCTTCCTCACCGACTTCCTCCGCGGGGACAAGTATTTCCGCGTTCACCGCCCCAACCACAACCTGGACCGTTGCCGCACCCAGTTCAAGCTGGTGCAGTCCATCCATCGCCAGGAAGAGGCCATGCAGGCGTTGGTGAACCAGATCTGAATTCGGGCGCGGTGTCTGGAACCCCGTCGAATCGCATGAATGGACGTCCTCTGCCGCGGCGTCGAAGTCCCATGACGCGCTGGCGCTTCCCAGGCGCCTGGCTGGGCGTTCTTGCCCTGCTGGGCGGGGCCGTGATGGGCTGGTCCGCGGTTTCCCCCGGGCCGGCGGAGGGGCTTTTGCAGCAGGAACTCCGGCAGCAGCAATTGCAGCGGACCACCCAGAGGGTGGCCCAGCAACTGGGCGCGGTCATCTCCGAGTTCGAGAACAACAGCATCAGCGGCGAGGACCTCCGCGCGCTCAAAGCCATTCGTTCCGTCCTG
This sequence comes from Verrucomicrobiota bacterium, assembly GCA_022711695.1. Lineage (GTDB taxonomy): Bacteria > Verrucomicrobiota > Verrucomicrobiia > Limisphaerales > JACRJZ01 > JACRJZ01. The sequence continues at coordinate 3,935 of JAKLEJ010000030.1, forward strand.
GGGCGGTTGAGCGAAAAGGAAATGCTGCGGGTGATCGCGCTGCTGGGGCAGGCCCGGGCGGCGGGCAACGACGCTTCGAGCGCCGAGCGGCTCACGGGGGCCTATGCCGGACAGCAGACCATTGTCACTCTCCTCCGGCAGCTTCTGCTCGAGTACGAGCGCCAGCAGGCCCTCTACGAGCTGAGCATCCGGTTTCGCGAGATGGCCGCCCGCCAGGGCCGAAACATGCGCGCCGGGGTCTGGGTGGTGAAGACCAGCTCGAACGACCACTACAACGAGGAGCAGCGCCTGGCCTTGCAGGTCCAGCAGATGGACCAGAACCAGATCAAGGACGAGACCGTGTTGTTGGCCGGACGGTTGACGGCGCTGGCGGCGGACAGCGAGGGGACTCGCGCGGCCGATCGCCCCAAGGCGGCCACCCAACGCGTGCGCGAAGGAGGCGTGCTCCGGGAAATGGACCAGGCCATCGCCGAACTCAAGGCGCTCAAGGTTCGGAGCGGGACAGGCCGGGAAAAACGGGCGCGCGACGAATTGCGCGCGGTTGCCCGGCTCCTCCTGCTGTCGGACGATCCCCGGGATCTGTTGCGCGTGGCCATCGCCGAAACCGAAGCCGCCATCCTGTTGCAGAGGCAGGTTGCCGAGCAGACGCTCCAGATCGAGAAGCGCGAGGACAGCCTCCTGGCCGAAGACCGCCAGGGCGAGGTGGTCGATGCGGCGGCGCTGGTGCGGTTGGACGTGCGGGACATCGCGCCCGCCGCCGCCGCCCACCTGCTTGCCGCCGACGACCGCATGCAGGAGGCGCGCCAGGTCCTCGAAAGCTGGGATGGACCCGAAAAACGCCGCCGCGACACCCCGCCGCTGCAGCGACAGGCGCTGGCCAGCCTGGAATTGGCCAAACAGGCCCTACAGGACCAACTGGCCCGGGCGGAGGCCCGGGTCGCCCAGCCTGACAGCGCTCTGACCCGGCTGCGCGAGTTGAAGGAGGAGATTCAGAAGCTGATCGCGCAGCAGCAGCAGCTCAAGGAGGCGGCGGTTCTGGCCGAGAAGCGGCCCAAGGACCTCCCGGCCCAGGCCCCGGCGCAAGGGGATGTGCGCGACAAGACCCGGGACGCTCAGCAACGGGCCGCCGGAGATCTCCCTGCCGCCGCTCCGGCGTTGAACGAGGCGGCCGCCGAAATGGAGAAGGCGCAGAAAGCCCTGGTCCGCAGCCAGAACGCCCCGCTGCATCAACAGGCAGCCCTCGACGCGCTTGAGCGCGCCGCTCGCGAAGCCGATCGGGAGCTCGCGCGCCTCGAAAATGCCCAGAGGCAGCTCGGCGCGCTGGAGAAGCTATCCGACAAGGTGGGGGAAATCGTCCGGCAGCAGGAACAAGTCAACCTCCAGACCGGCATCGAGGCCGCCCAGTCCCCCGCTTCCCCAGCCGCCGCCCGCGATCTCGAACAGCGCGAGACCGCCCTGGCCCGCGAGAGCGCCCGGGCCCAGCAGGACGCGGCTCAAGCCGCTCCAGCCGCCGTCCCGCACCTGGCCGAAGCCGCGACCCAGATGCGCCAGGCCAGCGATCGACTCGCCAAGCCTGACGCCCGGGCTGCTCAGGCGCCGGAGAAGAAGGCTCTGTCCGAGCTCTTTGCGGCCAAATCCCAGATCGATCGACAGATCGCCGGGCTTCAGCAGCAGTTGGGCGTGACTGACCCGGGGGCGGACACAGCGCTGGCCGACGCCGCGGCGGCCCTCGAGCGGGCCCAGAACGAGGTGAGCCAGGCCATGAGCCAGATGGCCAACGCGCCGCCGGGCTTGCTCGATTCCCTGACCCGCCAGCAGCGCGAGATCGCCGCTGCGCTGGCCGAGAAAGCCAAGGAGGCTGGGGACTCGAAACTCGGCCCGGCTCAGAAGGCCGCCGCCAGCGCCGCCGACCGATTGAGCGAGGGCGGCCTCGCCGAGGCCGTCGCCTCCATGCACAAGGCCCAGGAGGGCATCCAGGCGGCGCAGGCCGGCGCTTCTCCGGCCAGGCCGGAACTGCCGAAAGGGCCGGACCAGGGCCAGCCCTCGATGGCGCAACTGGGCGAGCGCCAGGCCGGCGTGCGTGAGCAAGCCGAGGCTCTCCTGGCTGCCCAGGAAGCCGCGCCGCCCGCCGCCATGGACGCGGCCGCTCAAGACTTGACCCAGGCTGCCAACGAAGTCTCTCCGGTTGCGGCGGGAGACATGGGTGCGTTGCCTCCCCCGGCTCAGACAGCAGTTGCGTCCGCCCTCGGCTCGATCAACAGCGCCGCAGCTCAAGCGTCCGGACGCCAGCAGCGACCTGCCCAGGCCAGCGCCGCCGCGGCGGCCCGGGCGCTTGCCCGGGCGCAGGCCGCGCTCGCCCTCGCCCAGGCCGGCCTGAGCCCGGAACTGGCGCAGGCGGAATCGGGCGGGGATCAGGCCGCGCCCGGACAGCAGCCCGGACAGCCGCCTGCGAACGCTGGCAAGCCCGGACCGGGCAAGCAGCCCGGCCAGGGCCAGCAACCCGCCCAACAACCGACGCCGGGAACTCCATCGCCGGAGGGGACAGGCAAGATCGGCAACTGGAATGGACCCGGCGGGGCCAACGGGCCGCTGCGAGGCGCCGCGGGCAGCGGACAATTCGTGCGTTTGCCGGGCCGTGATCGGGCCGCCATCCAGCAATCGCGCTCCGAGAACTACCCCCAGGAGTATGGCCCCTTGGTCGAGCAGTACTTGAAGAATCTTTCGGACCAAACCGGCCAGAAGTAGCGCGGGGGAGGCCGTCGGTCCGCAAAGGGGTCCTGCCGCCTTACCTCTTTGCGGTCACCACCACGTAGTTCTTGCGGCCCTTGCGCAGCAGCAGGTGTTTGCCGAAAAGCAGGTCCCGTGCAGTCACCGCTCGAGCGCTGGCGGTCTCACGCAGATTGTTCAGGTTGATCCCCCCGCCTTCGATGTCCTTGCGGGCCTGGCCTTTGCTGGAACACAGCCCCGCGTGGACCAGCAGTTCCACCAGGGGCATTCCTGCCCCGTCCAACCGCGCCGCCTCCAGATCGCGAGTGGGAGCCTCCCCGAGAACGTCGCTGAACACAGACTCCGCGACGCCCTCGACCGAGCCTCCGAAGAGAATCTGGCTGGCCCGGATCGCATCCTCGGTGGCGCTCTCTCCGTGGATCAGGTCCGTGACCGCTTTCGCCAAAGCCCGGTGCGCTTCCCTCCCTCCGGGGTTCGCCGCGTGCTTCCTCTCCAGATCCTCGATTTCGGCCCGACCCAGGAAAGTGAAGAATTTCAGGTAACGGATGACGTCGCGATCGTCCGTGTTGATCCAGAACTGATAGAAACGGTAGGGACTGGTCTTGCGAGGATCCAGCCAAACAGCGCCGCCCTCGGTCTTGCCGAACTTGGTCCCGTCCGCTTTGGTGATCAGCGGCAGGGTCAATCCAAAGGCGTAGCGACCCAGCTTCTTGCGGATCAGGTCGATGCCGGCGGTGATGTTGCCCCATTGATCGCTTCCGCCGATCTGCAGCTCACAATCGAAATCGCGGCAGAGGTGGTAGAAATCGAACGCTTGCAGCAGCATGTAGCTGAACTCGGTGTAGCTGATCCCCACCTCTCGATCTTCCATGCGGGCCCGGACGCTTTCCTTGGCCACCATCTGGTTGACCGAAAAATGCTTCCCGATCTCTCGCAGGAAATCGAGAAAGGTCATGCCGGCCGTCCAGTCGGCATTGTCCACGAGCCGGGCCGGGTTCCGCTTCGTTTCGAAATCCAGCAGCCGGGCCAGTTGTGGCCGCACGGCGGCGACGTTTGCGGCGATCTGGTCCTTGGTCAGGAGCTGGCGCTCCTGGCTCTTGCCGCTGGGATCGCCAATGCTGCCGGTGGCGCCGCCCGCCACGGCGATCGGATGGTGGCCCGCGTTCTGGAACCGGCGCAGCCCCAGCAACGGCACCAGGTGACCCACGTGCAGACTGTCCGCGGTCGGGTCGAATCCGCAGTAAAGCGTCACGGGTTTCTCCGTCAGCCGCTGAGTCAGCCGTTCGGTGTCCGTGCAGTCGGCCAGAAGCCCCCGCCACTCAAAGTCCGCAAAGATGTTCATCGAGCCGCCGATTTAAGAGGCAAGCCGGCCGCATTCACAAGGCGAATCTCGCCGCGCTCCGCGTGCAGCCGGGCAGACCCCGGCAGCGCCCGCCGCGGCCGCTCCCCGTGCTCAGTGCGCCTTGGACGCGTCATTCCCTGCCAGAATTTTCTGAACGGCCAGGAGGAGTTGGGCCGGAGTGTAGGGTTTGGCGATGAACTCGACCGCGTCATGGTTGCCCTGAATATCCCGGGCGTCGGCGCAATACCCGCTGGTGAGGATGACCTTGAGGCAGGGCCTCTGCCCCCGCAGTTGGGCGGCCAGCTCGTGTCCCATCATGCCTTCGGGCATGAGCTGGTCGCTGAGCAGCAGATCGATCTGGTCGCGATGCCGCGGCCAGAGTTCGACCGCTTCCACGCCGTTGGCCGCCGCCAACACCTGGTAGCCGGCCCGGCGCAGGACCCGCTCCGCAAACTCCCGCACCGAGGCCTCGTCCTCGACCAGCAGGATCGTCTCGCCCTTGCCCCGGCGCACGGGCGGGCTGGGAAGAGCGGGCGCGGGCTCGGCCCCGGTCAGGCTCACCGGCAGAAACACGCGAAAGACCGTCCCCTTTTCCACCTGGCTCCAGACTTCGATCCAGCCCTGGTGCTGTTCGACAATGCCATAGACGGTGGCCAGCCCCAGGCCGGTCCCTTTGCCCACCTCTTTCGTGGTGAAGAACGGCTCGAAGATGCGCGGCAGGGTCTCGGCATCGATCCCGGTCCCGGTGTCCGCCACGCTCAGGCAGAGAAAACGGCCCGGCCGCGCCCGGGGATGACGGTTGGCCGCGCTGGCGTCCAGCATGACCGCCTCGACGCTCAGGGTCAGGCTCCCGCCGCTCGGCATGGCGTCGCGGGAATTGACCGCCAGGTTGAGGATCACCTGTTCGATCATGCTCGGGTCCGCGAAGATCGGAGGAAGCCCCGCGTCGCATCGCCATTGCAGGTGAATGTGCTCGCCGATCAGGCGGCCCAACAGTTCCGAGAGCCGTGGAATGACGTCTCCCAGGTTGAGCAACTGCCTCTGGGGGGCGTGCTGGCGGCTGAACACGAGAAGCTGCCGCGTCAGTTCGGCGGCGCGCTGGGCCGCCTGGATTACCTGCTTGCAGTACAGCAGCGATTCGTCCCGCGCGCTCTCCTGCAGGAGCGAGGCGTTGCCGTGAATGACTGTGAGCAGATTGTTGAAGTCGTGCGCCACTCCGGCCGCCAGTTGCCCCACCGCCTCGAGCTTCTGCGATTGCCGCAACTGCGATTCCAGCCGCTTCTTGCTCGTTTCTGCCTGCCTGATCTCGGTGATATCCTGGGTGACGCTTAAGAACTGCACCACCCGCCCGTTCTCGTCCCGCCGGAAGACCGTGTCGCGCGATTGAAACCAGCGGTAGTCCCCCGCCGGGGCGCGGATTCGAAACTCGATCGTCTTGACCTCGCCGTCGGCCGCCAGGCGGATGCGCTCCATGTGCTCCCGGAGCCGCGGCAGATCCTCCGGATGCAGCAATTCCTTGAGGCTGCTGTGGCCCGCCTGTTCGGCGTAGGACGCCGGGGGGGCCGGCAGACCGAAGGGCCGCCGGTTGGCATAGAGCGGCCGCGCCGACACCAGGTCGTACACCACCAGGAAGTCCGGCGAGGCCTGGGCGACCGTCGAGATAAACCGCTCCTTCTCGGACAACTCGCGTTCGGCGTTCTTGCGAGCTGTCATATCCACCGCCACTCCCAGGAATCCAGTCACCTCGCCGGCGCTGCCGCGGGTGGTGGTTACGGCCAGGCTGACGGGAACCCGTGTGCCGTCCTTGCGCTGAAGAGTCCATTCCCGCTGTTCGGCCCCCTCCTGCCGGGCAACCTCCACCAGCACATCGAACCCTTTCACCTCGCGGCTCCTGGCCTGGCTCAGGCTCCGCCCGCGCTCAGCCAGTTCCCCTTCCACGTGAAGCATGAGAAAACTCTCTTTGCCGGCCACCTCGGCGGCAGCGTAGCCCAGCATCTTCTCCGCGCCCCGGTTGAAGAGGGTGATCAGCCCTTGCGGGTCGGTCGCGATCACCGCCACTTCCGAGGCCGCATCCAGAATCGCCTGTTTGTCTCGAACCGCGCCCAGCAGGCGAATGCGGGCAGTGACGTCCCGCTCCCGTACAATGATGAACATGCTGAGCATGCCCGCCAGGAGCAGAGTGATGACGATCGGCAGGAGACGGGTCTGGGCGATGGCCGAGTTCCAATCCGACGCGTCGATGTCGAACCCCACCACGCACGCGCTGCCGCCCCCGCCCGGCTCTCTGACCGACGCAAACCCCGAGACGTAGGTTCCCCATTTGTCCTTGTAAGGCCCCACCGTGATGGATCGGCCCGAGACAAACACCGCCTTCAAGCCGGCCGGAGCGTCGTCGTAAACCTCTCCGGGCTCGGCTGTGGGTCGGTCGCTGGGGGTGCGGATGCCCGTCGCTTTCACGGGTTCGGTATCCAGGTAGAACAGAATATTGGTGCCCTGTTTGCCCAGGAGATAGATGTAGCAGGGCCGTTCGCTCACGTTGACCAGCCCCAGGCACTGCTGGCGCAGCCGCAGATAGGCCGGGTCGGTCTTGCTGGGGCCGCGGGCGACCAATTCCCGAATGTCCCGCCCGTCCAGCGATGCGGCCACCGTCTGGGTCTTGTCCAGCAGCAGCGCGCGTTGCTGCCGATCCGCGAGCCTGCCGGTCAACTCCGTCGCCACGCCTCCCAGCGCCATGGCCAGCAGCAAGCCCGCCACCGTGGCCTGCTGAAAACGGGAGACCTCGCCTCCGGCGCCGGGGCTGAGCCGCGCGCTCGAAGCGTGCAGCCAGAGGGCGATCGCCAGCGTGGCCAGCGCGGCCATCTCGACTGCCAGCGCCGCGCTGATCGCCGGATCGAGCCGGTGCACGGGCGCGTCGGCGATGAACAGCGAGAGGCTCGGCGCCAAGGCTTGCAGGCCCATCAGCACTCCCAGGACGGCCAGGGCGCCTGCGGCGCCGATGGAAACACGCCGATCCAGGTCGCCCCCCGCGCGGCCCGCGCGCCAAAACGCCCAGGCCGACCAGAATGCCGCCGGCATTCCCATCGTCGCCATCAGGCTGCGGAAGAAGAACGCCTCGCCTCGGGTCGAACCCAGGGCTGCCAGCAGCGCAAAAGGAACCACCACCCATTGGGTCAGCCGGGGGCGCCCCGAGAGGTGGCTGCCGGTGCGGGCAAATTCCATCAGCGCCACCACCGCCAGCACTGCGGTCCAGAGGGTGGCCAGACGCAGGTTGTAGTCATCGGGATAGCTGCAGCTTAACAGGAGGGCCAGGCGGTGGGCGCCGTGGAAGCAGCCAAACAGGCTCAGCCAGATCCACGGCGCCGCCACGCGCAGCCGTTTCTGGCTGGTCACTATGACCATCGCCGTCAGAAAACCCAGCAGGCCGTTGATAGCCAGCAGATGGTCCATGCGGAATCAGTCGTTTGGTTCCAGACTCGAGTGGACGCCGTCTGCGCGGGCGCGGACGCAACACCCCCCAACCGTTGGTCCGCCCAGCATCGCGCATGGTCTGTCCGTCGCCGCCCAACCTAACCGGGGCTCTCCTTGGGTGCAATTAAAATGGAAGAGGTCTCCGCTTTTTCGGCCCCGCCAGGCGGTTCGCCCGGCGCCCGTTTTCCCTTCCCAGGCCCGCGTGAAACGGGTACAACGCCCGCGCGTTTGAGATGAGCGAAACCAAGCAAGTGTTGTTGAGCGGCGACGAAGCGGTGGCCCTGGCGGCTTTCCACGCGGGTGTGGCGCTGGGCGTCGGCTACCCGGGGACGCCCTCCACCGAGATTCTCGAGGAGTTCAGCCGGTTGGGCGGCCATGCCCAATGGTCGCCGAACGAGAAGGTGGCGCTGGAGGTCGCCATTGGAGCGGCCTACGCCGGGGCTCGCGCCCTCGCCACCATGAAGCACGTCGGCCTCAACGTGGCTGCCGATCCTCTCTTCACGGTCACCTACACCGGCGTGACCGGGGCCCTTGTGATCGTTTCCGCCGACGACCCCGGCCTGGCTTCCAGCCAGAACGAGCAGGACAACCGTCGCTACGCCGTGGCCGCGGGCGCGCCCATGGTCGAGCCGTCCGATTCCCAGGAGGCCTACGATCTGTTCCTGGCGGCGGTCGAGATGTCCGAGCGCTGGCGTATTCCCGTCCTTTACCGCATGACGACCCGGGTCTGTCACGCCAAGACCCTGGTCAGGCCCCGGTCGTCCCCGCTGGCTGCCCCCCGGGCCAGCTACACCCGGGATGTGCGCAGCCGGGTGATGATCCCCGCCTACGCCAAACCGGCCCACCTGGCTTTGCGCCGGAAACTCGCCGAGATCGAGGCCTGGAACGAAACCAGCCCGCTCAACTCCGAAACGGCGGGCAGCGCCGAACTGGGCATCATTGCCTCGGGCGTGGCCTATGCGCATGCGCTCGAGGCCGCTCCGGAGGCCAGCCTCCTCAAGCTGAGCGTGACCTATCCGCTGCCCTTCGGTCGGATCGCCCGTTTTGCGGCTGGGGTGAAGCGATGCGTGGTGGTGGAGGAGGGCGACCCTTTCCTGGCCGAAGCCATCCGGGCGCGCGGCATCCCGGTGGAATCCAAACCGGAGATGTTCCGGTTCGGCGAGCTGAACGTGAACCGGGTGCGGCGCATTCTCCGCGGGGACGTTTCCCCCGAGCCGCAGCCCAAGCCGGGCAAGGCGCCGATGCTCTGCGAAGGCTGCTCCCACCGGGCCGTCTTCGACGTGCTCCGCAAACTCGACTGCATCGTCGCCGGGGACATCGGCTGCTACACGCTGGGCGTGCTGCCCCCATTCAACGCCATGGACACCTGCGTGTGCATGGGGGCCAGCGTGGGTGTGGGGTTGGGCCTGCGTCACGTGCTGCCGCCCGAGCAGGCCCGCCGCGTGGTCAGCGTCATCGGCGACAGCACCTTCGTTCACAGCGGCATCACCGGGCTGGCCGAGATGGTTTACAATCCGCCCCCGACGGGCCACGTGGTCATCATCCTCGACAACAGCACCACCGCGATGACCGGTCACCAGGAGCATCCCGGCACCGGTCGCAACCTCGACCACGAACCCTCCTCCAAGCTGAGCTTCGAGGGCCTGGCCCAGGCCATGGGCCTCCAGCGCGTGCGGGTGATCGATCCCAGGCCCGGCGCTCCGGAGGTCGAGGAGACCATCCGGGAGTGCCTGGACAGCGGGGAGCTTTGCCTCATCATTGCGCGGCGTCCCTGCATCCTGATCGCCCGGCAGATCCGCGAGTGGGAGAAGTGCGCCGCGGTGTGCTCCGCCCTCCAGAGTTGAAGGAGATTCTCATGAGCGATTCGACCGTGACGAACGTGGTGATTGGCGGCCTGGGCGGGCAGGGCATCCTCAGGTCCTCCGACATCCTCGCCGACGCCGCCCTGCGCGCGGGCTTTGACGTCAAGAAGAGCGAGCTGCATGGCATGAGCCAGCGGGGCGGGTCGGTCAGCAGCGATGTGCGCTTTGGCGCCCGTGTCTTCAGCCCGATGGTTCCCGCTGGCGAGGCCGATTTTCTGCTCCTCCTGGCCGCCGACCAGCTCGAACCCAACCGCCACGTCCTGCGCGAGGGCGGGGTGCTCATCCTGCCCGAGCAGGTGGACGCCGAGAAGCTCCTCAATCGCAAGAGCCTCAATGTCGCCCTGCTGGGACTGCTGAGCCGCCGGCTGCCGATCGACGAGGAACATTGGCTCGCCGCCATCCGCTCCAACCTGCCTGAACCGCTGCACCCGGCCAATCTCCAGGCCTTCTCGCTCGGCCGCGGTTGAAACGCTTGCGGGCGCGCGCCCTCGAACCGGCCCCGGAGGCGGCGCGTTCGCTCCGGGGTCGAGCCGTCGGCATCCGCTTTCGGGCTTGCAGGGGGCGCGTCCGGCTGCTTACCGTCAGGCCGTAGCACGAAAAGCGAAGACTCAAGCAAGCATGAGCACGAACTCTCAACCCGGACTGTTTCATCCGGCAAGCGCCATGGATTTCCTGCCGCTGCCGCAACTGCGGGAGGCGCAACTCGTCCGCTTGAAGGCGATGGTGCAGAGGGCCTACGACCGGGTGACCCTGTTCCGCCAGCGCATGGAGGAGCGCGGGCTGACCCCGGAGAGCCTCAAGTCCGTGGAGGACATCGGAAAGCTGCCGTTTACGGTCAAGAGCGACTTGCGCGACGCCTACCCCTTCGGGCTGTTCGCCAGCCCGCTGGCCGAGATCGTGCGGTTTCACGCCTCCAGCGGCACCACCGGCAAGCCGATTGTGGTCGCCTACACTCAGGAGGATGTCAACGACTGGTCGCTGGCCATGCTGCGCAGCTTCGCCGCCTGCGGCGTGCACAGTGGCGACATCATTCAGAATGCCTACGGCTACGGCCTGTTTACCGGCGGCCTGGGCGCCCATTATGGGGCCGAGGCCCTCGGCGCCAGCGTCATCCCCATCTCCGGCGGCAACACCGACCGCCAGATCATGATCCTCAAGGATTTCGGGGTCACCGTCATCTGCTGCACGCCCAGTTATTTTCTGCACATCATCGACCGCGCCGGCGAACTGGGCGTGAACCTCAAGGACCTGCCCCTGCGCGCGGGCGTCTTTGGCGCCGAACCCTGGACCGAAAGCATGCGGCAGCGCATCCAGCGCGAAAGCGGCATCAAGGCCTACGACATCTACGGCCTCTCCGAGATTGTCGGCCCCGGCGTGGCCATGGAATGCCAATGCCAGGCCGGGCCGCACATCTTCGAAGACATGTTCTATCCCGAGATCATCGACCCGCAGACGGGCGAAGTCCTGGCCGACGGGCAGGAAGGCGAACTGGTGCTGACCACCCTCTGCAAGCGGGCCATGCCCATGCTCCGCTATCGCACCCGCGACATCACCGCCCTGGCCGCCGACCGTTGCCCGTGCGGGCGGACCTTGCGACGCATCTGCCGGATTTCCCGCCGCAGCGACGACATGCTGATCATCCGCGGGGTGAATCTCTTCCCCTCCCAGATCGAGGCGGCCCTGCTCAAGGTGGAGGGCACCCTGCCGCATTATCAGATCATTGTGGACCGGGACAAGGGGTTGGATGTCGTGGAGGTGCAGGTGGAGGTCACCGCCGAGTTCTTCAGCGACACCGTGGGCGCCCTCGAACGCTTGCAGGCGCGCATCTCCCATTCCATCGAGAGCGTCACCGGCCTCCGGGCCGAGGTGCGCCTGGTGGCCCCGCGCACCCTCCAGCGCAGCGAGGGCAAGGCCAAGCGCGTGATCGACAAACGCAAGATGTGAGGCACTGAGAAAGGCAACACCATGAAACTCAACCAACTGTCGGTTTTCCTCGAGAACAAACCGGGGGCTTTGAGCGCGCCCTGCCGCCTGCTCGCCCACGCGGGCATCAACATCCAGACCTTCTCCCTCGCCGACACCCAGCAGTT
>JAKLEJ010000300.1 GCA_022711695.1 Verrucomicrobiota bacterium
TGGACATGGAGGAGTATCGCGACATGAGCCTGACGGCGGAAGCCTTCATGCGCACGCTCGACCAGGCGGGCCTGCGACAGTGCCAGGCCGGCATCGTCCTGCAGTCCTACGTGCCGGACTCGTTCCGCTGGCAGAGGCGCCTCAACGAATGGGCCCGCCGCCGCGTGTCAGCCGGCGGGGCGCCCATCACGCTGCGGCTGGTCAAGGGCGCAAACATGGAGGCCGAACGGCTCGAGGCCTCGCTCAAGGGCTGGCCACTGGCGACCTACGCCACCAAGCTCGAAACGGACGCCAACTTCAAGCGCATGCTTCAAGAGGGCTTGAAGCCGGAGAACATCGCGGCGGTGCGCCTGGGAATCGCCTCGCACAACCTCTTCGACCTGGCCTATGCGCTGGCGCTGGCGGCCGACGCCGGCCGGCTGGACTGCGTTCAGTTCGAGATGCTCGAAGGCATGGCCAACCCGCAGCGGCGCGCGCTTTTCGAAAGGACGAACCGCCTCCTGCTCTACGCGCCGGTCTGCGGCAAGGAGAGTTTCCTCAACGCCATCGGCTACCTGATCCGCCGGCTGGACGAGAACACCGGGCCGGACAACTTTCTCCGCTACGCCTTCCGCATTCAGCCCGGCGGCCCGGACTGGCGCCGGCTCGAGAAGGGCTTTGTTGACGCGCTGGGCGCGATCCCGACCGTGTCCGACGCGCCGCGCCGCACGCAGAACCGGCAGCTCCCGCCCCCGCCCGCCAACCCGATCGCCCGCGGCTGGGAGCATTTCGAGAACGAGCCGGACACCGACTTTTCCCTGCCGCACAACAGCGAATGGGCGGCGCAACTGATGGCCCGCTGGAAGCCGCGGCATGGAGCCCACGCGCCAGAGATCCCGCTGGTCATCGCGGGCGAAGACCTCCTGGAAGGGCGCGCCACGCGCGACTGCCTGGACCCTTCGCGTCCGGGCGTGGTCGTGGGGCGATTTCGGCAAGCGACGGCGGCGGATATCCAACGAGCCGTGGCGTGCGCCGCCAAAGATGAGGATGGCTGGAGGGAAATGGCCCCGAGCGCCCGCTTCGAATTGCTGGGAAAGGCGGCCGGGGAATTGCGCCGCGCCCGGGGCGATCTGATGGCCGCCGCCCTGGCCAACGGCGGAAAGACCCTCGCCGAATCCGACCCCGAAGTGTCCGAGGCGGTGGACTTCGTGGAGTTCTATCGCGAGACCGGGCGCTGGTGGCAGGAGCTGCCAACGCTCCGCGGCCGTCCCAAAGGCGTGGTGGTCGTGGTGTCGCCCTGGAATTTTCCGATCGCCATCCCCTGCGGGGGCATCGCCGCGGCGCTGGCGGCCGGCAACAACGTGATCCTGAAGCCGGCCTCGGACGCCGTGCTCGTGGCGTGGGAACTGTGCCAGTGTTTCTGGCGGGCGGGCGTGTCCAAAAAGGCGCTGCAGTTCACCCCCTGCCCCGGCGGAGGGGCGGGCCGGGACCTGGTCGCCCACACCGACGTGGACGCCGTCATTCTCACCGGCGGCACAGAAACCGCTCTGACAATGCTGAAGGACAAGCCGTCCATGAACTTGTTTGCCGAGACCGGCGGCAAGAACGCCATCATCGTCACCGCGATGGCCGATCGGGATCTTGCCATAAAGAGCGTCATCCATTCCGCGTTCAGCCACGCAGGCCAGAAGTGCTCGGCCGCGTCGCTGCTCCTGCTGGAGGACGAAGTCTATGACGATCCGAAGTTCAAGCAGGCGCTCTGCGACGCCGTTCGCAGCATGGCCGTGGGCTCCGCCTGGGAGCTGCAGACCAAGATTGGCCCCCTCATTCGGCCGCCTTCGGGCGACCTGGAGAACGCGCTCAAGACCCTGGAGCCGGGAGAGTCCTGGGCGGTGCTGCCGCGCAAGATCGGGGACAACCCGAATTTGTGGTCTCCCGGCGTGAAGTACGGTGTGCAGCCCGGCAGTTGCACCCACTTGACCGAGTTTTTTGGGCCGGTGCTGGGGGTGATGCGATTCAAGCGCCTGGCCGAAGCCATCGATTTGGTGAACGAAACCGGCTACGGCCTCACCTCGGGCCTACAGAGCCTGGATGACCGCGAACAGGAGCAGTGGAAGGCCGGCATCCGCGCAGGCAATCTCTACATCAACCGCACCACCGTCGGGGCCATCGTTCTGCGACAGCCGTTTGGCGGGATGGGCAAGTCCGCTTTTGGCCCGGGCATCAAAGCGGGAGGCCCCAACTACGTGGCCGAGTTCATGGAGTTTGCCGACGGCGGCCTGCCCGTCTCCACCGAAGCGCCCTCCGATCCGCTCCTGGCGGGGCTGTGCGAGAAACTGAGGAGCAGCGGGCACACCGGCTCCCCGCTGGCCGCGGCCGACCTTGACCGGTTGCTGGCGGCGGTCGGCAGCTATGCCGAAAGCTGGCGCGAGGAATTCGCCCCGGACCACGACCACTTCAAGCTGGTGGGCCAGGACAACCTCCGCCGCTACCTGCCTGTTCGCGCCCTTCGAATCCGCGCGCACCCGGAGGACACGCTCTTCGACCTCTTTGCGCGGGTTTGCGCCGCGCGGACCGCCGGCTGCGGAATCACGGTGAGCCACCCGCCCGGCGAGGCGTCTCCCGACCTGCGCCTGATCGAGGACCTCAGCGGATTCTGGGCGGGGGCCATCGAATTTGTCGAGGAGGACGATGCGCAGCTTGCCGCCATCATCCGCGAGCGGCAGACCGACCGCGTCCGGTATGCCGGGCCGGACCGCGCCCCGGAAATCGTTCAGAGGGCTGCGGGCGAGACCGGGATTTGCCTCGCCAGCCAGCCCGTAGCCATGGAAGGCCGTCTCGAACTGCTCCGCTATGTGCAGGAACAAAGCATCAGCTTCGACTACCACCGCTACGGCAACCTGGGCAGCCGCGCGGACGAAACGCGGGCGGCGGTGGTTTGAAGCGGATCTTGGCCCAGTGCACAGGGACGGTGGAATTGGATTGGCGCCGTCCCTCCTCCTGAAGCGCCGCGCCCGGGCAGGCCTGGAGGCCCGCGCTTGACCGGACCTGGGAGGCGTGTTTTCTTCGGCCGCGAACCCGGCGGATCGATCCCGCGCGGCCAAGAACCTGAATCCGTATGAGCAGTCGAATCCTGGTGGTGGACGACACGCCGGCGAACATCCAGACGCTGGCGGGCGCGCTCAAGCCTCGAGGCTACCAGATCAGCGTGGCCACGCATGGCCGGCAGGCGCTGGAGGCGCTCGCCCGAGTGCGCCCGGACCTGATCCTGCTGGACGTGATGATGCCGGAGATGGACGGCTACGAGACCTGCCGGCGGATCAAGGCTTCCGAGGACTGGCGCCACATCCCGGTCATCTTCCTCACGGCGCGCGTCGAGACGGCCGACATCGTGCGGGGTTTCGAGGTGGGGGCGGTGGACTATGTGGCCAAGCCGTTCAATGTGCATGAACTGCTGGCGAGGGTGGAGACGCACCTGACGCTGGACGAACTGCGCCGCAGCCTGGCGCAAAGCAACGCCGAACTGGCGCGCGCGCATGAGCTGGTGAGGCGCGCGTTTGGCCGTTACGTCTCCGAGGAGGTGGCCAGCCAGATCCTCCAGTCTCCCGAGGGGCTCGATTTGGGCGGCGAGGAACGCGAGGTCACCCTGCTGATGTCGGACCTGCGCGGTTTCACCGCCCTGGCGGCGCGCCTGGCCCCGAGGCAAGTCATCGAGATTCTCAATCTCTACCTCGAGTCGATGATGGAGGCGATCGGCCGCTACGACGGCACGGTCGATGAAATCATCGGCGACGCCCTCCTGGTGATTTTTGGGGCGCCGGTCGCCTGCCCGGATCATGCCGAGAAAGCCGTGGCCTGCGCGCTGGCGATGCAACTGGCGATGGCCGGGGTCAACGAGCGGCTGGCGGCCAGGGGCGCCTCCGAGCTGGAGATGGGCATCGGGATTCACACGGGCCGGGTCATCGTCGGCAACATCGGATCGCTGCGGCGCGCCAAGTACGCCGCGGTGGGGTCCAACGTCAACCTGACCGGGCGGATCGAGTCCTGCACCACCGGCGGGCAAATCCTGATCTCGGAAGACACCCGCCAGCAGATCGGGGCCGCCTTGCGCATCGACCGCCAGTTCGAGGTGCAGCCCAAAGGGACGGGCCGCAGCCTGCGGCTGCATCAAGTGGGCGGTCTCGGAGCGCCCCACAATCTTTTTATGGCCTCGAGGGTGGAAGTCCTCCATCCCCTGCCCCAGCCCCTCCCCGTTCGCTATTCCGTGATCGAGGGGAAACTGGCCGGAGGGGTTCTGCGCGAGGCGGCGCTGGTGGAGGCTTCGGCCACGCATGCCCGCCTTGCTGCCGAAACTCTTCCCCCGCCTTTGAGCGATCTCAGGATTCTTGCGGACCCAGGCCCCTGCGGAAACCCGTCCGGAGAACTGTACGCCAAGGTGGTCGAGGCCGCCGCCGAACCGGGAGGGTCTGCCCGGATTCGCTTCACGTCAGTCACGCCGGAACTCAAGGCGTGGTTGGGGGCATTCGCCGGGGCTTGATCCTCCCTCTACTTGTCGGCGGCCACGCGGGAAAAGTGGATGGCGTCCTCGTAGCGCTTGGTCAGCCCGCGAACACGGGCGGTGATGGTCTTGCTCAAGGCCAGGAGGAATGGGGCAGCCAGCGCGGGCGCCTCCTGGAACAGCCGTTTCAGGCCGGCGGCGGAGACTTTTACGAGCACCGTCTCGACGTTGGTCAAGACGTCCGCCGAGCGGGGGCCCTGGTCGAGAACGGCAATTTCCCCGAAGCACTCGCCCGCGGTCATGGTGGAAAGGGTGGACTCGCGGCCGTCAATGAGCACCCGGGCGCGGACCTCCCCCTCGAGCACCATGAACATGGCGTCTCCGTGGTCGCCCTTGCGGAACACGGAGGCGTTGGGGAGCAGTTTCAGCACTTCCAGGTA
>JAKLEJ010000301.1 GCA_022711695.1 Verrucomicrobiota bacterium
TAATTGGTGGCCAGCTCGATGGGGGCGCCGTTGAAGCGCCATTGGTAGTGAAGCGGCCGGCCGCCGGAGGCGCGGACGCTGAACGCCGCCGGGTCCTGCAATTCGACGCCGGCGGCCTGCGGCTGCTCCGTGATGGAAACCGGGGTGTCCGGCGGCGGCAAAGGCTCGGCTGTGCCGCTCAACTCGGCGCGAAAACCGGTTGGATTGGCGCTGGACCCGGCATTGTTGATGACAAAGTCCAGGGAGTTGCTTCCGTCCCTGAAGCCCTGGGTGATCGTCCAAATCCCCGAGAGCGCCGCAAAATTGCCGTCGTAGGTGAGGCCGGTGCTTTGGCCATTGACGCGAATGTCGGAGGCCCCGTTGTCGGAACTCCACTTGCCGGTGATGACCACGGTGTCGGGATCGAGGCCGGTCAGATCGAAGCTCAGTCGGTAGATGTAATCGCCGGGGAGATTGCCCGTGGCCTGGCTGGCCATGGGCGCGATCCATTTGGAGTTGGGCCCGTGGGCAAGCCAGGGATTGATCGGATAACCGTCGTTGACCACCATGGCGTTGGGGCCGAGGGCGGCGGGGTCGGCGCTCTGCACGAGGCGATAGTGGGGATCAACCGAGCCGGCCGGCAGCAAGGCCCCGGCGGCATCGACGCCGGTGTTGTAGAGGCCCGGGATGGCGGCGGCGATGGCGGCGCCGCGCCACAGCAGCACCAAGGCGAGGAGTATCAGGACCCGCGGGGACGATTGGCATCGCAGGAAGCAAGCCTGCCGGCGGCTGAGTGTAGTCATAATCGTGATTTGTTAAGAGCGACCATAAGCCGAATGCTGCGAATGATCAACCTTGCGTTTGCCGCTGGCATCGAGGGCAGGCGACGGGCGGCTCGACGACCTGGTTGTGGTTCATCCGGCGCAGGCGCTCGCGGCGCGAATCGAGACAGGCGGGGCAATCGGCGAAGCGCTCCAAATCCCACAGATCGGCGAAAACCCGGCCGCGGCCCAGGCGCAGCGTTTCGTCCGTGGCCTGTTCGAGCGTGGCCAGCCGGGGCGGGGCGAACTGGCCCCGCACGGCCAGCGCTTCCATGGCGCCATTGCCGCCGCGGGTGGGAATCAGGCAGACCAAGCCCGCTCCACAGTCGAAGGCGAATTTCGCCGAGCGCCACGCCCACGCCGCGGCTTCCTCCTCCTCAAGAAACGGGGGTTTGACGAGGACGAATGCCCTGAGCGCAATGGAGTGGCGGCGCAGAAAGCGGGCGGCGTCCGCGAATCGCTCCAGGGTCATGCGCTTGTTCAAACGGGGCAGCACCCGAGGATGCGCGGTTTCGAGCCCCATGGCGATTTCGAGGCGCGGCGCGGGGACGGGGCCGCCGGGGTGACGGTCGGCGGCTCGGGCCAGGAGATCGCGAAACCGGACGGCGCTGGGGCCTATGAGCGCAGGATGACACTCGACGATGACCCTTTCGAAGGGCGCGGCCCGGGCGGCAATGGCGGCGTGGTCCGAGGGCGGAATGGCGCGTGGATCGAAAAAGCTGCCGGCGTTGTAGAGCTTGAGCATCCGCGGCGCAGGCTGCAACGTCCCGCGACGGCCTCCCGACTTCGCCGGGCGGAGGCCAAGCCTCGCGAAGGCATAATCCATTTGAGCCGGGACCGCGCCCGCGGGGGTGTCGCACTCGAGGGTGTTCTTCCACAAGTCGCACATGAGGCACCGCCAGGGGCACTCGCGGTTGGTCAGGAACAGGGTTGCCACCCTGGCGATGCGGCCGGTTTCGTCGCGTTCCTCTTCGAGGAGGTACGCGGCGGGGCGGCGGGGGTCCGGGGTCGAACGCGCCGAACGCCGTTCGGAAATCCATCGAGTCCGCTCGGCGGCTCGCGCAGGATAAGGGGACGCCGCCGGCTTCACGGGATCGCGGGCCAGGCCCGATCAGTCGTAGAGGGCCAGGAACTGGTTGCGCAGCTCGGATTCGCGCTGGGGCACGCGGCGGCGCAGTTGGCCGACGGGCAGGGCCCCGTGCTGGAAGCGGCGTTTGGGGAACACCGGCATGTCCAATCCGGTCAGCGCCTTCACGCCGTGGGCCACGATCTCGCCTTTGAGCGCGTAGAGACGCTCGACGCTCATGTCGGTGAGGCGGGCGAAAGGAATGCCTTCGGCCACGCGGATGACGCGGGGGCGCGTGAACGGGCTGAAGCTCTCGAAGCCGCAATGGCGGGAGGGCGCGTAGGTGCGGGTGTAGCTGCGGCTGAGCCCGCCGCTGTAGGTCTGCGAGTGCTTGAATTTGCCGACTCCCCAGCCTTCCTGGTAGAGCATCAGGTTGTTCACCACGCTCCGGATGGTCAGCTCCGGGTTCTCCTCGATGGGATAATCCTTGAGGTTTTCGTCGCCGCCCTCGCCGTCCACGAGGTGTTTCCACTGGGGATACCGCTGGCGAATGCCGCGGCACAGGGTCAGAACCATGGAGGCCGCCTCGATATCGAGCGGCTTGTAGTCCTCGACCACCCGGATGGTTTCGGCCACATCCAGGCTCGACAGGTCCGCCTCGATGGGTTCCAGGTAGAGCCCCAGCCCCAGCCGGTCCAGGAACTCGCGCGCCTGCCGCAGGTCCGGGCCCTCGCCGAAGGTCAGCGTGAAGGCTTTGAGCCTCCCGAGGTTCAGGCCCAACTTGCGCATGACGTGGCAGGTGGTCAGGAAGACGGCCCCGCTGTCGATGCCCCCCGAAAAGCTCACGCCCACCGGGTCGGCGTCCGGCAGGCGGCGCAACCACCTGGCAATTTCTTCGGCCAGCGCGCCGATGTAGGCGCGGCCGAGGGCGGCGGGATCCTCGCCGAGGGCGTTCCGCTCCGGCGTGAAGAACCGCTGGTAAGCCGGCGCGGGGTCCGGGCAGCCGATGAGTTCGAGCTCGACCACGTGATGGGCCGGAACCATCCGCGTGTAGCTGGGATGGAACTGCCCGCCCAGGCCCTCGGCCTTCAGCCAGGCGTGAATGGCGTCGATGCGGTCGGCCACGACCAGGGCCGGGCCGTCGGCGAGCTTGGCCAGGAAGTAGCGCATGGGGCGATCCATCGAGCGGGCCAGGCGCACTTTCTTGCCCGCGCGCGCGCAGAGCGCGAAGGAGCCCTCGATCTCACCCACGGCTTCCGGAGAGCCGCTCAGCAAGCGCTGGCGCGCTTCCTCGAGGGTGACGTTGTCCAGGCGATTGAGCGTGGGATCGAGAAGATCGGCCACGCGTTCGATGTAAGCGTGCATGGTCTGGGCTGTAATTCTTGGCGGCGACTCTGCCAGACCCCGGGAGAAAGTCAACCCGTGGCCCCCGAGCCGGCACGGATTCCGGGGAAGTCAGTACCAGCGCCGCAGGCGGACCTCGACCTCCTGGTTGGTTTGCGCCAGTTGCCTGAACAGATTCAGATCGCTCCCGGCGCAGTGGTAGGGATAAACCACCCGCGGCCGGAAAGCGGCGACCGCCCGGGCGGCATTGGTGACGGTCATCGTGTAGGGCTGGTTCATGGCCAGGAAGGCCACGTCGATGTTCGGCAGGGCGCGCATCTCGGGCGTGTTGTCGGTGTCGCCGCTGATATAGATGCGCCGGCCGCCGACGGTAAGCACATAGCCGTTGCCGCTGCCCTTCGGATGAAAGTTGGAGTTGGTGTTGTAGGCCGGCACGGCTTCCACGCCCACGCCCAGGACCTGGGCGGCGCCCCCGTTGGTCAGCACGAGCGTGGCCGCTTTCAGGGCCGCGTTGGTCAGCTTGTTATAGACGGCTTGCGGGGCAATGAGGAGGCCGCCGGGCCGACGCGCGGCAAGAATCATCGGCTCCCTCAGGTGATCGCCATGGTCATGCGTCACCAGAACCAGGTCGGCCCGAGGCAACCCGGCAAACGCATTGGTCGGATCCACGAAGAGGGTGACGTTCGTCCAGTCGGTTCCCAAGCGGTTGGACCAGTTCATCACGAAGCTGGCATGCCATCCCGTGTGGATGACCACATCGCCGTTCGTGGTCACGAGATGGTCCCCGGTGACGTGATTCGTGCCGGTCAGCTCCACCGCTCGAAAGAAGCGGGCCGAGGCGGCCGGGGCGGCCGGGTTGGTGTGGCGCCAGGCCCCCGCGCCGAGGAAGGTGACCACCGACTCCCACGGGGCCGGAACGTTGGTGGTTCCCAGCAGGTTGGTCGAGACCAGCAGCCGGCAGTAGAGCCCCGTGCTTGCCTGCAAGCTCAGCGCCATGTCGGCGTTGGCGAGACGCTGGATGCCGGTGAAGGCGGGCAGCGACTGCGACTGAGCTGCCGCCGCCGCCAACGCCAGCGCCGTCAGGCAGACCAAAGCGCCAGGCAATTGGCGCATCCGGGATTGGCAAGGTTTCATGGCATGCGCGCGACCGGTTTGCGGTCTTCTTCCAAGCAACGGAAATCTAGCGCACCCTCGCCCTGACGCACGCTCTTTTTCCTGTCAAAACCCAGGCGCATTCGCTTTCATCCCCTCCATGTCGCACTGTCGAGCCACCCTGTCCGCGGCCCTGCTTGTCGGTCTGGCAGCCGCCGCCTCGGGAGACAGCTTTCCGGTCACCATCCGCGTGGACGCCGCCGGGTCCGCAGGCGGCCTCAAACCGATCTGGCGATTCTTCGGAGCGGACGAGCCCAACTACGCCTACATGAAGCACGGCCGGCAGTTGGTGTCCGAGCTGGGCGAACTGGCGCCCGGCAGGGTCTTTTTCCGCGCTCACAACCTGCTGACCTCGGGCGACGGCACGCCCGCGCTGAAGTGGGGCTCGACCGGCGCGTATGACGAGGACGCGGCGGGCCGGCCGATCTACGATTGGACCATCCTGGACCGGATCTTCGACACCTACCTCGAGCGGGGCGTCCGGCCCTACGCCCAGATCGGGTTCATGCCGAAGGC
>JAKLEJ010000302.1 GCA_022711695.1 Verrucomicrobiota bacterium
TCGACTCCGGCACGGCCACCTTGCGGGCGACGACTTCTTTGCGTTCGCGGAGCAGATTCAGGGCCCGCACCAGCGCCGGGAAACGGTTCACGCCGCGCGTCTTCGAATACAGATTCACGAAGTCCCAGACCTCGCGCGCGTATTTGCTCGCGGCCTGCAAGCCGAAGTGCTTGATGAACATCGGGGTGAAACACTCCTTGTGCTTGATCTCCATCGTGTCGAACACGCACCCGTCGGAGTCGATGCCAATGAAAAAGGGCTGGGTCGGTTTGAGGTCTTTCAGCGGTTGTGTCGGGTCGCTCATAAATCAAAATGCGCCGCCAGAGTAGTCGGCATCCCGCCCGCCTTGTCAAAGCGGAAGTTCCACCCCCGAGTCCGCCCGCAACCTGCTTTGTCTGGTCCACCTCAAGCGCTCTCAAAAGCGAAGGGATTGCCCGCGCCTGCCGTCCCGATTCAGGCGGCGGGCCGGCGGCCGGCCTGTAGGATGCGGGTTCGGAATGGACACGCGACCCGAACGCCCTTTGCGCCTGGGTCCCAAGCTGGCCGGACCGCCTCGCCGGAGTTCCGGCCTCAGCCGTCGGGGTGGCGTGGGGTATACACAACGTCAGAAGTCTCGCCGCGTGGGGCACGCGGCCTACAAGCCCCTGTAGGCCGGGTCCCCTGACCCGGCATCGTGGATTTATGACGCTCCGTATAGTTGCCACGTCCCACCCGGACCGCGTAAACGCGGAACTCTGACGTCAGTCCGCGCCTGGCGTTACTGGGCCTCAGGGCTGTCAGCGACTGTTCAACGCTTGGCCGGTTGGCGGGGCAGCAGATGCGCGGATTCAGCCGTGGAGCCGCTTCCAGATCAGCGGGAAGGTGGGCGCGAACTCCTCCGGGCGCGCCTCGAGCCAGCGGCTGACCGCGTCGGGCCCGAACCACCCGCCCTTTTCGATTTCCTCCGGGGGCAGGACAAACGGGCCTTCGGCCCGGCAGCGATAGACCCAGACAAACTCCTCTCCCGTGGCGGCGCAGGCGTCGAGCTTGAACAGCCGCTCGGGCGGCGCGCTCACCCGCAGACCCAATTCCTCGGCCAATTCCCTGACCGCGCAGGCCTCATAGCTCTCGCCATGGTCCACGTGACCCGAGGCCGACGAATCCCACACCCCCGGGTGCCGGTCCTTGAACTGCGAGCGTTTCTGCAGGAAAAGATCGCCCTGGGCGTTGAACACCAGGATGTGCGCCGCCCGGTGCCGTAGCCCGAGCCGGTGCACGTTGGGCCGCGTCTCGCGGCCAACCACTTCGTCCCGCTCGTTCACCACGTCGAAGATCTCTTCCGTCATGACCGGAAGCATACTCCCCGATCGGCGCGCTCTCCAGAGCGGATTCCGAAGTCCTCGCCTTAACGATTCTTTTGCTCGTTCCCGTCTGCAGAGACAAGACCCATCGATGCGCGCGCCAACTTCGATTCGCCATGGGCCTTTTCGACCGAGGGCTGGAACCTGTGAATCCGCGCTTTGGGTGGGGCGCGCAGTCCTCTGCGCGCCGATCATGCGCCGCCAGGCGGGCTGTGCGTTCAGTCAATGGCTGCCTTCGCCGAACCCCAGCCGCGTGAGCCGCGCCTTCAGGGGCGCTTGCATTTGGCGCGGGCCGGGCTTCATACTCCGCGCCAGATTATGGAAACCATCACTCGCCGAACCTTCGTGAAGCACTCTGCCGTGGCGGCCGCGGTCCTGCCGATGGTCTCCTCGGCCCGCGTCCTCGGGGCCAACGACAAGATATTGGTCGGAGCCATGGGAGTGGGGGGGAGAGGGAGCTTCCTGGCCTCGATGTTCGCCAAAGCGCCCGGGGCCGAGGTGGCCTGGGTCTGCGACGCCGACAGCCGCAGGCTTGGACCGGCCGCCAAAGCCGTCGAGACCGCCCAGGGCCGCGCGCCGAAGCAGGCCCAGGACTTCCGGCGCATGCTCGAGGACAAGGCCGTGGACGCGGTGATCGTGGCGACGCCGGACCACTGGCACGTGCCGGGCGCGGTCATGGCTTTCGAAGCCGGCAAGGATGTGTATGTGGAGAAGCCCATGTCGCACAGCCTCTGGGAAGGCCGCAAAATGGTCGAGGCCGCCCGCAAGCACGGGCGCGTGGCGCAGGTGGGCATGCAGACTCGCAGCGCCGCCTACGCGAAGAAGGCGGCCGAGGTTGTCGCCTCCGGGCGGCTGGGCGACATCTACCTGGCGCGGGTCTTCAACATGATGCAGCACAGTCCGAGCAAGGTGGGCGATCAGCCCGTGCCGCCAGGGGTGGACTACGATCTGTGGAGCGGCCCGGCGGCGAAGTCGCCGCAATACCTCGGCTATGCCTGGCTCAACCTGTCCGAATACAGTTGCGGGCCCATTCCGGGCGACGCGGTGCATCAGATCGATTTCGCCCGAATGCTCCTGGGCGATCCTGGCGCCCCCAAGTCCGTCGGCGCCGTCGGCGGCATCCACCACCTGCGCGACGGCCGCGACACCCCGGACACGCAGCTCGCCACCTACACCTACGACAAGTTCATCCTCCAGTTTGAAGCCGCCCTCTGGACGCCTTACATGAAGAAGACGCCCTCGGAGAAACGCGACAAGGACCTCATCCCGAACTGGCCCTTCAACGGCACCCGCATCGAACTGCACGGAACGAAAGCGTTCATGTATGTCGGGCGGCATGGCGACGGCTGGCAGCTCTTCGACGGCAACAGCCAGGTGGTCGAGACCATGACCGGACGGCAGGCCGACCGGGAACACATCGAGAACTTCCTGGCGTGCGTGCGATCCCGCGGCAAGCCCGTGGCCAACGAAGAGCAGGGACACCAATCCGCGCTGCTTTGCCACCTGGCCAACATCGCCTGCCAGTTGGGCGGGCGGACGCTGGCGTTCGATCCGCAAACCGAGACCTTCCCCGGCGCGCCCGAAGCCAACCAGCGGCTCCGGCGCGCGCGCTATCGCGAGCCGTGGAACGTGCTCGAGCGGGTCTGAGCCCGACTACTTTTTGGGCGGGAAGGCCTCGATGAATTTCACGATGGCGCGGACATCGTGGTAGTTGGCCTTCCAACTGTGGGCCTTGCCGGTGGACTTGGGCTGGCCGGTGGCGGTGACGGTGTCGAGCCAGATGCCATCCCGCGGATCGGCCTGGTAGGCCGCCACGAAACGCAGCAGTTGTTCGAGGGCCTCGGCGTAGGCGGGATCGTCCTTGTGCAGCAGGGCGTCCGTCAGGCAGGCCATCATCTCCGATTGCACCCACCAGACTTTGTCCGTCTTGGTGGCGGGTTTGTCGCCTTCGCCCAGGGCGTAGAGCCCGCCGAAGAGCGGGTCCCACCCGTATTTCAGGGCGTGGTCGAGGTGGGCGTAGAAGTGCGCCCAGGAGGGCCGCCGGCCGAGGGCTTTTTCCGCCGCCGCCATCAGCCAGGCAAACTCGACGTTGTGCCCGTAGGACAGCCCGGCGCTGCGCGGGTCGGTGACCGGCTTCCAGTCCGGCTGCCGATGAAAGGCGGATTGTCCGGCGTTGCGCGGGTAGAAGTATTCGCAGTTGATCTTGACCGCTTCGATCAGGGACTTGCGCACCGCTTTGTCCCCGGTGTCCAGGTAAAGCTCGGTGAGCGCCTCCATCAGGTGCAGATGCGTGTTCGCGCTTCTGAGCCCCGCCACCTCGACTTCCGCCTTCGGGTCCCTCGGCTTGAGCGGGGTCCAGTTGCGCTCGAAATGCTCGACCCAGCCGCCGTGGCGCGGATCGTGCGAGCGGCCTTGCAGGACCTGGTAGAGGTCGCGGGCGTGCCGCAGCGCCTCGGCGTCGCCGCTGGCCCGGTGATATTCCACCAGCGCGTAGATCACGAACGATTGCCCGTAAACGATCTTGCGGTCGTTGGTGACTTTCCCCGCCAGGTCGGTTTTCCAATAATAGCCGCCGTGCTCGGCGTCGCGGAAGTGCGCCAGAAGGAACCGATACCCCTGCGCAGCGGCCTTCAGGTAATCGCGCCGCTCGTCCGAGAATCCCTTGCGATGCGCATGCGCAAACCCCCAGATCATTCGCGCCTGGCTCACAAGCTGTTTCTCCGTCGCCTGGCCGCGGCCTTTCAGGTCGTCCGCCAGCAGGTAGCCGCCGTTCTTGGTGTCCTGGGCGGTGTCATGCCAGTATGGCAGAATCTTCGAGACCAGCGTGGCGCGCCATTCCTGCGCGGTCTCGTTCAGGGAGGCCGCGGCCGCCGGTTTGCCGCCGAGTCCCAACGCCAGGATCGTGCCCGTGAAGAGGAGCGTGCGATGAAGCTTCATGCGCCGAGGGTATTCCGGCGGCCGGCTCCTGTCCACCCTCCGGGCGGTTTGACAGCGCCGCCGGCTTTTCCTAGTTTGGCCGCATGTCTGTGGCGGGAAAGAAACTCGGGCTGCTGCTCTCAGCCAGGCCGGAGACGCCCTCGTTTCAACAGGGGCTGCGGCTGGCGGAGGCGGCGCTCGGCCGGGGCGTGGACGTCTATCTCTACTGCGTGGATGAGGCCGTGTGGGGGGTGGGCTGCCCGGAGCTTCAGGCCCTTAAGAGCAGGGGCCTCAAGCTTTACGCCTGCGCCTACGGCGCCCACCGGCGCAACATCCCCCTGAGCGATCACGCGGTCTTTGCCGGCCTCACCGTTGTCAGCGATCTCGCCGCCGCCACGGATCGTTTTCTCAGCTTCAACTGATGAAGCCGACGCTGCTGTTCGTGGTCACGACCGACCCTCGCGAGAGCGGCCGTCCCGCCGAAGCCATTCGCATCGCCGCCGGGGTCGGGGCCTGGCAGAAGGCGGACATCTCCCTGTATCTGCGCGGCCCGGCGGTGCTGGCCCTCGGCGAGTTCCCCGATGAACTGGTGGACGAGGACAACTACGTCCGCTAC
>JAKLEJ010000303.1 GCA_022711695.1 Verrucomicrobiota bacterium
CGATCCGCACCCGGCCCGGCGGTGTAGCCACGGTCCCCGCCAGCAAATGGCGCACGTTGAACAGCTTCGCCGCTTCCCTCCTCACTTCCGCCTCGTCCTTTCTCACCCAGGCCGACTTGCGCGGCCCAACGCGAACCCCTTCGATCAGACCCAGCGAATCGATAAACGCATCGGTGATCCGGTTGCGCAAATCCTCCAGAACCATGTTCGTGCCAGCGTCTCGGAACGGCAGCACGAAGATCGAAGCCTTCTCGGCCACGGCCGCGCTCGGCGGCGGCGTCTTGTGCCGCTGGCTCAACTCTGCCACCACGAACACCCCCAATCCCACTGCCGCCAACCCAGCCCCCACCTTCAGGGCCAGCCAGCGTGTCCGCTCCCAGGTCCGCCGCCGCTGAATCGATCGCCCCGCCTCCAGGAGCAACAGTTCTTCCTGCATCTCCCGGGCCGTCTGGTAGCGCTTGGCCGGATCGGGATCGCATGCCTTGACGATGATCTCGTTCAGCTCGAGCAACTGCGCGTAGTCCGGGCGGTCCCGCCACGACTCGGGGATGGAGGGAAAGTTGTCCCGCTGGCCGCCCGCGGCCATCTCGTAGAGCACCTTGCCCAAGCTGTAGAGATCGGATTGCGGCGTGCCGGGCCCCTCGGGCGACACATAGCCCTCGGTGCCCACAAAGGAGCGCGTGGCGTCCACGCTCGTCACCAGGCCGATGTCGGCCAGCTTCGGGACGCCCTTCACGAAAATGATGTTCGAGGGCTTGATGTCCCGATGCACCAGGGCGTTGCCGTGCAGGTGCTCCAACGCATGGGTCAGGCCCGCGCCAATGCGCACGCACTCCCGGACCGGCATTGGCCCCCCCTGCTGGATCTGCCATTTGAGCGTGCGCGGGGTGTAGCTCTGGGGATCCTGGGAACCTGCGGGCTGGGCATCGTCGGCCAGCTCCATGATGTAATAAAAGTAGCCGCCCGGGGCGTTGATGCCCACATGGAAGATGTCCACCTGGCTTTCCCGGGCGTGCGAGATGGGCTCGAACTTGCGGATGCCCTCGAACTCGCGCTGGTAAGGGCGGTCGCTGTCGAAGGAATCCTGGTAAACCACCTTGACGGCCCGCAGGCTGCCCATGGCGTTGCGGGCCAGCCAGACCTCGCCGTAGCTCCCCCGCCCGATGCAGCGCAGGAGCTCGTGATCGGGGATCGCCGGGGGGTCGGTGTGGAGGGGCGGAAAACGCGGCCGGCTGGGGGAGGACTCCGAAGCGGAGGTCGCGCGGGAGGGGGTCCCTCCGCCTGACGCGCCGGGATCGGGAGAGCGGGCTTCCTCTGGCTGATCGCTCCTCACGCCCGACACTCTGGGGCGCCACGGCCCGCAAAGCAAGACAAACGCTCAGCCGCTGCGGGATATCCGGGCGGCGTTCTGCCGGTCTCCGGCGGCGCGGTGAGCTTGACCGAATGCGGGCGTAGGATAATCTTACGGGCGTGACGACGACGATTACAGTGACCACCAAGCGGCAGGTGGTGTTGCCCAAGTCCATGTGCGAGCGCAAGCGCATCGGGCCAGGCACTTCCTTGCGGATCACCGAGGTCGGTGACGGCTTCTACGTGACGCCGGTGCCGGAGCCGACCGAGGCGGAGTTGGCGGCGGTATTCAAAGCACTGGACCAAGGAAGACGCACCCGGCCTATCACGGCTGAGATTGAAGGTGCGATTCAGGACGAGATCGCGAAGTATCGGACCGAACAGCGGAGGCGCAAAGCGTGACGGTCGTCGTCGACACGAACGTTGTGGTGTCGGCGGCGTTCTGGCCCAGGAGCGAGGACCGGCGGTGCTTCATGCTCCTGGCGCGGCGCAAATGCCGCCTGGCGGTCACGGAGGCCATCCTGGACGAGTATCGCATCCTTGCGACTCGGATCGGACGCCGGGAGTGCCCCGACAAAGACCCCACCCCCTTCCTGGACTGGATCGAGCGGGTGGCATTGCTGGTGGAACCGGCCCCGTTGGGCAAGCGACGCAGTCGGGATGTGAAAGACGACCCGTTTCTCGCCTGTGCCCTCGCCAGCAGCGCCGGGTTCGTCGTGACGAAGGACAAGGACTTGTTGGCGTTGGGTAAGCCCTTCGGCATCGAGATCATCACCCCCAGGGAGTTTTATCGCAACTTGGGGCCTGAGTCCGCAGTCCGCGGGACACACGACACCGGCCCCTACCCCCGCCCCTTATAGGTGTTCCGGAAGTTGTTCGCAGGCGGCGAGGAGGGTGCCGGCTTCACCCCCCGTTCTGGCTCTTCTGCCGCAATTGCGCCAATTCCTTCCGGAGCAAAGCGCCGACGCGGTGTTTGCACACGTACACTGCGACGGCGGAGACGTTCAGCGCGCTGGCCACTTCCTCCACAGGCCATTCCCGCAGCACATGCAGATCGAAGATCTGGAACTGCTTGGGCTTGATCTGGCGCTTGACGCGCTCCAGCGCGGCCGTCCGCAGGCTTTGCTCCCAGTCGGCTTCCCATTGCTGTTCGAAGCCGCCGCCCGCCGGGTCGGGAATGCGATCCAGGGTGGCCGTGCGCCGGCTTTCTTCCAGCCCCCGAGGCGCGGTGCTGGCGGCCGCTCCGGGCAGACGCTTGCGGAGCTGCTTGTCGATTCTTCGCCGGGTGATTTGGCGCAGCCAGCCCTTGAACGAGCCGATGGCTGGATCGTATTTGAATCCGGGCATCTTCCTGGCCACTACCAGGATGGTGTCCTGGACCACGTCCTGCGACTCCTCGGGGCTCAGCCCGGCCTTGAGAGCGGTATGGTAGATCAGCCGCCCGTAGGTGTCGTAGAAGTCCCGCCAGCTTTCGCGGTCGTCCCAGTTGCGCAGCCGGCTCAGCAGGCTGCGCCGGGTCGGCAGGTATCCGTCTTTTTGGGCAGGGACCATGATCGCCCTCTGCCGTGTATATTCCCGCCCCGGGGCCGTTTCTTACAGGAAAATATGGAGCGGCTGCCTGGCAGCCTGCCTGTGCCAGTCCAGGGCCAGCGGCCCGGATTCTCGCGCCGGAGAGCCGAGCCTAGAACTCCAGGGCCACGCGGATGACCAGCGCGCCCATCACGTCGCCGACACGCCAGTCCTTCTTCGGGCTCTGGGGGTGGGCGTTGTGACACTCGACGCAGGCGGTCGAGAGGGCCTTGTCCGCATAGACGGCGGTGAGATAGCGGCGGCCGCCCAGGGTTTCGCGGGCATAATAGTTGGTGTCCGGATGGCGCGAGACGGCTTCGAGCCCGAGGCGCTCGATCTCGGTCTGCGGCGAATTGCGGCGGACGATCGGGGCCGTCGCGCGGAGGGTGTAGGAAAACTCGGCGCCCTTGGTCTGGATGGCCTCGGCGGCCAGGCGCAGCTTCTCGCACGGGTTGATGAGGGCCTTCTCCTTCTCCCAATTGTCGCTGGCCTTGATGACCTTTTCCTGGTTTTGGAGGCGTTCCACCACCAGCCGCGTGTAGATGGACCGGTTGGCGTTGACCACGTCGCGCAAGGCGTCGGCCATGTCCTGGGGGCGAATGACGGCGTTGGGGGCGGCCCGATCGTCCCGGGGCGGGTTGGCGGCGCGGACGCCCGGGACGGCGAGCGCGGCCAGCAGGCCTGCCAGGCAAAGAGCGGTTGGAGTCGGATAGACCTTCATGAGTATCAGCGGGGTTCCTGAACTTTAAGCACCCGGTCGGCGGCCACGCTGGAAAGCGCTTGGGCCTGGCCGCTGGGCCAGCGGATTTCGATTTTCTCGACCGTGGCGGCCGCTCCCAGCCCGAAGTGGAGGCGGCGGTCGCTCTGCATGAGGAAGCCGGACGGGCACCGGGCCTCCTGGTAGAAGCGCCGTCCGCCTGCCGTCACGGTCACCTTGGCCCCGAATCCGTCCCGGTTGCTCCGGGCGCCTTCCAGTTGGAGCATCAGCCAGTGACGGCCGCTGCTGCCCCGGTTTCGGCCCAGGAACGCCCGGTCGCCCATGGCGGTGATCAACACGTCCATGGCCCCGTCGTTGTCGTAATCCAGCACGGCGCTGCCGCGCGCCCGGATCTTCGTGGCGAACAGCGCCCCGCCTTTGGCGCGGGCGTCCGTAAACTTGCCGCTGCCGTCGTTCTCGATCAGCAGGCTCTCCCAGCCCACCAGGTGATGCGCGTCGCCGTTGGCGATCAGCAGGTCCAGGTCCGAGTCGTTGTCGAAGTCCAGGAAGTTGCAGCCCCAGCCGACGAACTCGGTGGTGATGGCGCCGAGGCGCGAGACCATCATGTTGTCGTGATAGATCCCCTGGGGCGTGCCCGTGTAGAGCGAGCCGTAGCCCAGGCGCGACACAAACAGGTCCGGGATGCCGTCGCCGTTGGCGTCGCCCACGGTGGCGGTCATCGAGCCCGCCGCCTCGCCCAGCGCGTTGAAGGCCAGGCCCAGCTTGAGTGCCCGATCCGTGAACCGCCCTTTGCCATCGTTGATCAGCATCGAGTTGGGCGTGCCGTCGTTCGACACGTAGAAATCCGCAAAGCCGTCCTGGTTGCAGTCCAGCGCGCAGACGCTCATGGCGCGGTGCCCCGGGATGCGGATGCCCGCCGTTTCGCTGACGTCCTCGAACCGCCCGTCGCCGAGGTTGCGATAGAGCGCGTTGAATTCCGGTTTGTAGGCCAGCGGGCCTGGGTAGGCCTCCGGGTTGAAGTAGAGCTTGATCGACGGATCGAACTTCAGGTAGTTCGCCACGAACAAATCCAGCCTGCCGTCGTTGTCGATATCCGCCCAGGCGGCTGAAATGCCTGTCCCTTGGTGCTGCAATCCCGCCTTCGCCGTGACATCCTCGAAGGTCCCATCGCCCCGGTTCCGATACAGAATGCATCCGGCCGCATGCACGGCCAGCAGGTCGGTGAACCCGT
>JAKLEJ010000304.1 GCA_022711695.1 Verrucomicrobiota bacterium
TCCAGCGGGGTGTGGTCCTGGACCAGCACGCCATTGACGAAGACGGTCACATACCCCGGGTCCACCGCCTTGCCGTCCTTGTAGATGGGCCGGCGGAAGACGATGTCATAAACCTGGAATTCGCCGGGCGGGCGCACGGCAATGGCCAGGGGCGGGTTGATGCCGTAGTAGGCGCCGGCGTGGCCGTCGGCGTAGGTGATGTTGTTGAACGAGTCCAGCACCTGGATTTCGAGCATGTTCATCAGGAACACGCCGCTGTTGGCCCGGCCCTGGCTGTCGCCCTTGACCTCCCGCGGCGCCGCCCATTCCACGTGCAACTGGCAATCGCCAAACTGCTCGCGGGTGCGGATGGCCCCGCTTCCCGGCGTCACCTGCATGACCCCGTCAATGATCACCCACTTGGGCGCGTCTCCCTTGTCGTTTTGCCACTTGGAGAAATCCGTGCCGTCAAAGAGCACGATGGCGTCCGAAGGCGGCTTGCCCGGTTGCTCCGGGGAACTGAAGGCGCCCGGAGTCACCACTTTGGGCTGAGGCCGGTTGCCGTCATGCACTGCCCAGGGATGGTGCTCGTCCGGCGGATCCCCGTAAAAGCGGGGGCCCGCCGAAGCGGCGGAAGCTGTGTCAGCAAGAGAGAACGCCGCGGCCATGGCCACGATGATAGAGAAAGTCTTCATGCGCGCAGCATGACATCGCGCCCGTGAGGCCGTCAACTCCGCAGAGCCCAAAGACAGGCGGAAGGACATCGCGACGGGAAAACCGGGTTGCCAGACGGGGCCCGGCCGATAGACTCTCCGGCTATGCGCAACATCATTGTCTTCGCCGTCGGCTGTCTTCTGGCCGGCTTCCCCCAAACGAGCGCGCTGGGCGCGGCCACGGTCACCACCGGGGGACTGCTGGAGGAAATGGCCGACTTGGGCCGCCTGGCCCGGTGGCCGGAGCCGGCTTACCGCACGATCCAATTCTCCAGCTATGACCGGCGCTCGACGACCAGCGAGGCCCCGGGCTGGTTCTCGAACGCGGACGGCTTCGGCCGCGAACCCATTCCCGGTTTTCTCAAAGTGCTGAAGGAGCCGCGCGACAACCAGCCGGGCCTCTACCTGGTGGCCGAGGCCAGCGGCCCGGGCGCCATCGTGCGGGGCTGGTCGGCGGGCATGGGGGGGACATTGCGGGTGTATCTCGATCCGGCGGCCGACGGAAGCACTCCGCCGGTTTGGGAGGGGCCGGCCTACGAGTTCCTGGCCCGGCGCTCGGCCCACTACCTCAAGCAGGCCGGAATCGACCTCAAGGCCGATGACGCCTTCAGCCAGCAGGACGCCGATTATCTTCCCATGCCTTTCGCCCGCGGAGTGCGGGTGACCTGGGAGGGCCGGCTCGCCGAGCTGCATTTCTACCATCTCCAGGTGCGTCTGTATGCCGCCGGCGCCGCCGTGCGCACTTTCGACGCGAAATCGGACCTCAAGCAGTCCGAGGCCCAACTGCGCGCTGCCGTGACGAGCCTGACCCAGCCGTCCGCCGGCGCCACGGGCGAGCCGGCTCGGCTGGAAGCAACCGTCGAGCCGGGACGAAGCTTCTCCTGGGGTTCCGACGTGCGGGGCCCGGGAGCCATCCGCGAATTGAAGCTGCGTCTGCGCGCGGATGCGCTCGATCCGGCGCTGCGGGGATGCCTGCTGAGAATCGCGTTTGACGGCTCCCAGCGCCCGCAGGTCGAGGCCCCGGTCGGGGATTTCTTCGCCTCGGGCCCGGGAATCAATCCGCTGAACAGCCTGCCGTTCACGGTTTCGGCGGACGGAACCTTCACCAGCCGTTTTGTGATGCCCTTTGAGAAGTCCGTCCGGCTGGAGATCGTCAATCACACGCAGTCTCCCGTCCGCATCGAGGGAGCGGTGGCGCTCTCGCCCTGGCAGTGGGACGAACGCTCGCTTTACTTTCGGGCCAAATGGCGGGCCGACCATGACCTGGTGGCCGGGGCCGGGGTCATCGATCTGCCGTATGCGACGCTCATCGGCAAGGGCGTGTTTGCCGGCTGCGCCGCGATGATCATGAATCCTTCGGGCGTGCCCACCGCCGGCGGCAACTGGTGGGGCGAAGGCGACGAGAAATTCCTGGTCGATGGAGAAACGACACCCTCGACGTTTGGCACCGGCTCGGAAGATTACTTCAATTACTCGTGGAGCCGCTGCGACCTGTTCGACCACCCCTACTGCGGGCAGCCGCTCGATTCGGGGCCGGACACGGCCGGATACGTCTCGAACCACCGTTTCCAGGTGCTGGATGCGA
The DNA here is from genome assembly GCA_022711695.1 of Verrucomicrobiota bacterium. Lineage (GTDB taxonomy): Bacteria > Verrucomicrobiota > Verrucomicrobiia > Limisphaerales > JACRJZ01 > JACRJZ01. Next base: position 2,278 of record JAKLEJ010000304.1, read on the forward strand.
TTCCGTTCGAGAGGTCGCTGGCGGCGTGCCTGGAGCTGTGGAGCCATAATCGGACGCCCGGCTTGAGCTATGCGCGCGTCGCCTATCTCTATGCCCGCCCCGGGGCCATGGATGACCATCGCGGCCTGATGCCGTCGGATCTCCGGATCCCCCCGCTGCCCAAACGCGAGCCTCAGGCCCTGGGCGGGGCCTCGGGCGCCCGCTTCTATTTCCCGGGCGATCTTCAGCCGGAACCTTCGGGCGGACGGCTGGAATTCGCGCCGCATCCCCTGGCGACCCGGCTTCAGGTGGCGCTGTGGCACGCCGAGAAAGGCGGGCGGCTCAAGCTCCGCTTGCCTGCGCAGAAGGAAGGCCGGGCTGCCATTCACCTGGTGGCGCTTCACCGACCGGATGGAGGGGCGGCGCGGCTGTTGGTCGCGGGCAAGCCCGTGACCACGGTCGAAGGACAGGAGCAGTTCCAGCTTCGCTCGGCGCACGCGCATCGGCTGCTGAACGTCAATTTCAAGCCGGTGGAACTGCCGGCGGGGCCGCTGGAGCTGTCGCTGGAATGCGTCGAGAGTGGGCCGGTGGGCCTGGACTACCTCTGGGTCAAATAGCCGGGGTTCCGGGACGCTATCGGTTGGGCGCGGCGAACTTCATCTGCCGCTCGATGCGCGGGATCCGGTTCAACGCCCAGCGGAAATCGTTGGTGGCTTTGATCTGGCGGAGCGCCGCGATGGCCTCCTCGAAATAGCCGGACTGCTCGTAGGCCATGGCCATTTGGGCATGGGCCTGGTCCCGCCGCTGTGGGGTGCCGGCGTGGGCCAGCATCATCTGGTAGTTGCGCACCAGCCCCTCGAAATCGTCCGCCTGGCGGAGGATGTTGGCGCACTCCTCGAGGAGGACGTCGAGGTTGAATTGCGAGCGCCGATTCACATCCACGGCCAGGTCCAGGTTGGGCCAAAGGAAGCCGGCGATGATCCGCGAGGCCACCCACCCGTTTTCGGCGTCGCGGATGGCGCTGCGCGTGGCGTCCAGCGCCAGGCTCACCCCCGCGCGCCGATGCTGCGGGTTCTTGCTGTCCAAGAGGCGGTCGGCCACCCAGAGCTCCTGGCCGATCACCTTGTAGATGGCTGCGTAGCTCTTGGCCTCCTGCAGCCGCCGACGGGCCTGCGCCATCAGCGCGGCCTGCCCTCCGGCCACCGAGTTCGTGTCCGAGACGTCGCTGGCCATCACCTCGGCTTCCCAGGAGCGCTGGAAATCCCACAGGTCGCTCAGCAGGGGCGCCAGCGCCGCCTGTTTGGGCTCCAACTGGGCCCGGGCCGCCACCGTTCTTTCCAGCATTTCCACGCGTCGCTGCAGGTTCCGGGGCGTTTGGCTCCGGCCGCCGGCGTTGGTGACAGCCCCCCGGGCCCCTTGGGCCTGCTGCGCGGCGAACTGTTCCAGCCGGGGCCTGAGCGTCTTGAGTTCCTGTTCGGCCTGCGGGATGTCGTACTCCAGGGGCAGCAGGCTGCCGCGCAGCTCCAGGTATTCTCTGGCCAGGGTTTCAAAATCCTTGCCTGTTCGTTTGCCTTTCTGAAGCGCTTGTCCCGTCGAGCCTGGCCCCTTGGCCATGGCCGCCTTGGAGGGGAACGGAAAATCCACGCGGAAACTGGAGGTGTTGCCGTTCTTCTTGAGGTAGCGCATGACATCCCACCGGGCCTTCCAGGGCCGGTTCGGATACATCACCCGGTTCCACAAAGCCCAAAGGCCTCCCGCCGCCAGCAGGAGGCCGGCGATGACGATCAAGCTCTTGCGCGTCACCTGCAGGCTCGCCGGCGACGCTGTTCTCGCGTTCGTTGTCATGACTTGGCGGGTCCGGAACCCCCCGGAGCCTGCTTCAATAGACCCGGTACTCCCGATCGAGGTTACAGGCGAATCCCCATGCGCTGTAACCTTGTCGTTCCCCTGGCGGTCTAAGGAAGAGGAACGGCACAGGCAGGTCCGACACCGGGCTGAGAGTCGCCAACGAGCGCGTCTCTCGGCCATTGGACGATCCGTGCTGCCGGACGGGCGCGGCAGCGGCGGAGGCGAGACGCCCGCCAGTCTAAACCAACAGAACATGAAAACGACACTACAGACTCTTGGCAGAACGGCGGCGGCGGCGATCCTCGCCGGTCTGCTCAGTCCCGGGCTCCTGCCGGCGGCGGATGCGCCGGCGGCTCCCGCGGCGGCTCCGGCCGCTCGTCCGGCGACTCCCGCCGCCCCTGGCGCTCCGGCCGTCGCCGCGCCAGCCAACCCGCAGCCCGATCGAGTTCGCGGCGGCAATGCCGGAGGCGGGCAGGAACGCCGGGCTGTGCTGAGCCTGGACGACCAGCAGCGCCAGGTCTTCCGGGACGCCTTGATGAAGAGCCGCGATGACATGGCCCGCCTCGAGGAACAACTGCGAGTCGCCCAGAAGGAACTGGTCAAGGCCACCACCGGCGAGAACTACGACGAGAAGGTTGTGCGAGAGAAGGCGGAAGCCGTGGCGCGGATTCAAACCGAGATGACCCTGCTGCGCTGCAAGGCCCTGGCGGTCATCGCCCCCACCCTCAAGCCGGAACAACGCGAGGAAATGCTCAACGGAC
>JAKLEJ010000305.1 GCA_022711695.1 Verrucomicrobiota bacterium
GCGGCTTCGAGCAGGCGCCCGCGCTCGGCCTCGGTGAGCGGCTTGTAACGGCGGGCGAGTTCGACGTTCTGGAGGGCTTGATCGAGGGTGAAGGGGCCGACAACCGCGACGCTGACGCCCTCGAGATCGAGCGCGTATGCGAGGGCGTGAGGCAGGTTCTCCGGCGTGGTGTTGCAGCCCACCCAGCCCTTGCGGTGGTTGGGAAAGCCGCCCTTGATGCCGGCATAGACTTTCATCGCGGCCACCCCGACATTTTGTTTGCGGCACTCCGGCAGCACCTTGCCCTCGAAGTCGTAAATGTTCCGGTCGGCGTAGTTCATCACCGCCATCGTCACGTCGATCTGGCCGGTCTCGAGCATGCGGAGAAATCGGGGCGGTCGGGCGTGGCCGGACATGCCAATGAACCGCAGCTTGCCCGCCTGGCGCTGCTTGACCAGGTATTCCAGCACGCCGTCCCGGGCCAGCACTTTGTCGATGTCCTTCCCGCCCACGTGATGAATGTGCACCAGATCGACATGATCCACTTTGAGGCGCCGCAGCGATTCGGTGAGGGATTTCTCCGCGTCGGCGGCGGTCTCGACCCAGACCTTGGTGACCAGGAACAGCTTGTCGCGCCGGCTGGGGACGAGGTTGCCGAGGACTTCCTCGGCGTGCCCGTAGCCCCGGGCGGTGTCGATGTAGTTCACCCCGCGGTCCATGACCTCGCCGAAGATCCTCTCGGCTTCCTTGCGATCGATCTGGGCCTCGCCAATGGGAGCAGTGCCCAGGCCGAGAATGGTGACGCGGGCCTTGGTGCGGCCGAGCACGCGGGTGGGCAAAGGCCCGGTGGCATCGGCCGCCGCCCGCGCCAGCGGCGCGGCCAGCACGGCGCCGCCCGCCAGGGCCGCGCGCTGAAGAAAATCGCGCCGGGTGAGGAGGTTCCGGCCAACCGGGAAGGCAGTGGTATCGGGTTTCATGGACGGTGTGTTTGTGTCGCGCCGAGTCTTTGACGCCGCAGGCCGGCGGTTTGATCAAAACGAAATGGCGTCGCCGCCGCCTTAGCCCACCGGCCTGACGCGCGGATTCGGGCGGAACTTGATCTCGGTTCGGCCCGGCCGCACACTGGGCCGGTGCTGCGTTCCGACGAATCCTGGCGCGAGTCGCGGCCGGTCTCCCGCTGGCCGGCCGGAGGCGACGGGTCTGCGACCGACGCGCCGCCGGTGCTGCGGCCGCCCCCGCTCCGGCGCGAAGGCGCCCCGCTGAAGAAGCTGCTGGCCCCCCTGGGGGTGCTGGCGCTGATCGGGTGGAAGTTCAAGGCGCTGCTGGTCGGGGCGCTCAAGTTCCTGCCGGTGCTGTTGAAGACGGGCGGGACCATGGTGGTGACCATCTGGCTCTATGCGATGGCCTGGGGCTGGAAATTCGCGGTGGGGTTCGTGGCGCTGATCTTCATCCACGAGTGCGGCCACCTGGTGGCGGCGCGGCGGCTGGGCCTGAAAGTGGGCGCGCCCGTGTTCATCCCGTTCATGGGGGCGTTTATCGCGTTGAAGGAAGCGCCGCGCAACGCGTGGATCGAAGCGCAGGTGGGGATCGGCGGCCCGATCCTGGGCACGGTCGGCGCCCTGGCGAGCCTGGCCATTGGCTCGGCCACCGGCAATCCGCTTTACGTGGCGCTGGCGCACACCGGCTTCCTCCTGAATCTCTTCAACCTGGCGCCGGTCGGGTTCCTGGACGGGGGCCGCGTGGCCACGGCGATATCCCCGTGGCTGTGGCTGGTGGGCGCGGGGATCATGGGCGGCCTGCTGGCGCTGCACTTCAACTTCCTGCTGCTGCTGATCCTGCTGATGTCGCTGCCGCGGCTGCTGTCGCTCTTCCGCAAACGCGACAGCGAGGAAGCGCGCTACTACGAGGTCTCGCTGGAACAGCGCGCCATCATGGCTGGCATCTATTTCAGCCTGGCCGGGTTCCTGGCCCTTTCGATGCAGGCCACCCGGGTTCCCCCGCCGTAGCCGGAAAGAGCCGGCGGGCCAGCGATCTTCACTTTGCGGCCTGAGCCGCGAGCCAGGCCTTGATCTCGGAGAGAATCCGCCGGTTCTCCGCCAGCTCTTCTTCCGTCCCATCCCGGTTCGGGTCATGCCGCCATTTGTAGTAGTGCTTCGGCCCGTTGGGGCTGAACTCGAGCGCGAGGACCAGTCGGAAGTTGTAGGCGTGCCTGACGGACGGGTCGTCGAAATGCAGGCAACTGGCCAGGCCCGGCGCCGCCAGAGCCCCGCCGTGCAGTCGGAGCAGATCGATCGACTCGTAGTAGGTCCGGATATTCTCGCCGCCGCCCAGGATCATGGGTTTGACCCAACTGGGGTCCACCGGCCGGCCGGAGTGGACCAGCCCGCGGACCGCCGCGACGCGGAGGGCGAAGTCCGCGTCGGCCAGGCAATTGGTCAGCGCACCGAAAGACCCCGGCGCGTTCAGGCGGCCAATGGCTTGCGCCGCGGCGTAACGCACCGAGTTGCTCGGGTCCCGCAGGAGCCCGCAAAGCGGATCGAGGGCAAGCTCGGCGCCGGTCCAACCGATGGCCCAGGCGGCCTGAATGCGGGTGTTGGCCTCCGCATGGGTGAGAGCGCCCAGGAACGCGCGCGCGGCGCGGTCTGCCTGGCCGGAGGCGCGCAGCGCTTTGCCCGCCGCTCCGGCCACAAAGTCCTCGCCAGTCCGGAGGGCCGCCATCAGCGCGTCGGCCGCCGCCGGCTCATTCGTGTAGCGCGCCAGCGCTTCGACGGCACGGTGGCCGATATGGGAGCGATTGGTGACGAGGACGGCGAGGTGGGGAATGGTCCGGGCATCGTTGAACTCGGCCAGCGCGAGCACCGCCTCCTCCGGAGAACCGTTGGTCAGGAGACTCCGGCCCCATCTGGAGATCAGCCGGCCGGCCTGGTCGTGGTCGGCCGGGCGGACGCGAAGAGCGAACTGGGTGACGACCGGTTGGCCGAGATTCTGGCGCCCCGCCGAATAATCACGCAGGTCGGCCTGGCAATGCACCGCGTATGCCCCCGGTTGGTCGAAGCGACAGCGCTCGTTCAAGAACACCCGCAGGGCCAGCGCCTTGCCCGGAGCCACCGAGGCCTCGCGAAGCGGCCCGTTGCCATCCATCCCGAAATAGCGGCTCTGGACCGGCTGGCCGGCGTCGTTGGTGGCGGCAATACGGAAGATCTCGTTGCGCACATGCGAGAACAGGAAGGGCTGTGTTCCCCGGTTGCTCACCAGGAAGGTGACAAACAGGGGCTCGCCCAACGCGATCTCGGTTGCATCCGGAATGAAGCCCGCCGTCAGGGCGATCCCGTTGGTTTCGTATTCGTGAAGCAGGGCGGCATTGCCCGGACGCGCCAGCGTCCCCAGGCAAAGGATCAAACCTGCCAGGCATCGTGTCATGCCTGTTTGACGGGAAAGAACCCGTGGAGCTTCGCGAAAAGCCGGGCGCGGAATCGGCGCGACAATTCGGCGTTGCCGGGTGCGGGCCTGACACGCCATGATGAAGACCGTGGCTATGGACACAAACCGACGTCGATCGGCCGAGAGCCCGCTGGCGCCCTCGGGCCTTCTCGAGTGGCCGCTGCGGGGCGCGGATCGGCTGGTTGCCTTTGTGCGCCGGCGGCTGCCCCCGGGCGCCCGATTGGGCGCGGGCCACAGCGAGTTCAGCCAATTGGCCCGGCAGGGCGAGGACTGGCCGCTGGAGCAGGTCCAGGAGTACCAGCTCAAGCAACTGCGCCAGACGCTGATTCAGGCCGGCAACTACTGCCCCTATTATCAGCAGTCGTTCTCCAAGGCCGCTTTCCGGCCGGAGAACCTGCGCCGCCTGGAGGATCTGGAGGAGTGTCCCTTGCTGGACCGCATGGCCCCGTTCGTCCATCGCGAGGCCCTGCGCTCGAAAGGGGTCCCGGCGGACCAACGCGTCCCGGGGCCCACCGGCCGCTGGCTGCAGAAAGGGGTATGCCTGCCCAAAGCCCGGGCCTTCCTCGAAGTCCAATGGAAACGGGCGGGCTGGTTTCAAGGCGCGCGCCTGGCAGTGTTGAACGACGAAGGGCGCGCCGGGGCGGGCTACGACGCGGGGCGAGACTGGCTTGTCCTGGACTCAGGGCTCTTCCGCCCGGAGAGGCTGCCCGAGGGGCTGAGGCTGATCGAATCGTTCGCTCCCCAATTCGTGTGTCTGACCCCGGCGACGGGCCAGCGGCTCGCAAGTGCGCTGGCTCAAGCCGGAGGGAGCTGGAGCAGCCGCTTGCGCGGCGTGTTCTGCGGGCCCGGATTTCTGCCGGAGGCCGACAAGGAACGGCTGTCGGGGATTTTCCTTTGCGGTGTGCATTGCTGGTACTGGCCGGGGGAGTTGACGGTCCTCGCAGGCCAAGGGCAAGCCTCGAGCCTCCTTTACTTCTGGCCTCAGTACGGGCGCGTCGAGTTCGGCCCTCCAGACGCCGCCGGCTGGAGCGAGATCATCGCGACCTCGTTTCACAACAAGGTCATGCCCTTGATCCGCTGGCGGACGGGAGACTTCGCGCGCCTGGCCGATCCCCGGCGGGATGGCGACCTCGAACGCCCCTGGCCCGCGGTTTCGGAAATCCGTACGGCCGCGGCGCCGGCCTGAGCCCGGCCTTCGGCTTCAGGGCGAGACTTCCAGGCGGAAGAAGTAGTGGCCCGAGCCCGGCGGCAGGGTCACCTGGCGCGCGGCGGGGCCCTCGGGCTCGCGCTGCCAATCGGTCACGGATGTCCAGTGGACGGCGTCCTGGCTGCCGAGCACGCGGTAGGACCGGCCCTGGCGGGCGCTAAAGGCGAGCGTCCACGAGCCGCCCCCCTGGGGAATCGGCGCAGCCACCTCGAG
>JAKLEJ010000306.1 GCA_022711695.1 Verrucomicrobiota bacterium
CCACAGTCAGCGCGCCGTTTCCCGCCTCCGGTTGGCCCGGCGCCGAACTCGCAAAGCCCGGCGATCCCTGGGCGGTTTCGATTCCCGGGCCCGGGTTCTCCAGGACCAGGCTGGCGAGGCCGTAGCAGGCAAGCCCCGAGCAGACGATTCCCAAGGCGTAAAACACCGCCGGTTTCCAGCCGAAAGCCGCCCCCAACCCCTGCAACAGCGACTGTTCCCTCAGCCCCTCGGGCCCGCGCAGACGGTGGATCACGTCCTTGGACAGCCCGTCAAAGTAGTCGGAGGAGGGGCGCTCGAAGCGCTTCAGCTTGAGCAGCGACCGCAACCCTGAAAAATCATCCGGTGACGAACTCATAGTGCGCTATTTCTTCAGATAGTCTGAGAGCCACGCCTGCAATTGTTGTCGGGCATAAAAAAGGCGCGATCGAACCGTTCCTACGTTGCAGTCCATGATCTCGCCAATCTCTTCGTGTGAGAGGCCCTGCACATCGTGCAAGGTCACCACCAATCTATGTGGTTCTGACAGTTTAAGGAGCGCGTTGTTCAAATTCTCCTGCAACTCGGCCAGCGCCGCATCGCGCCTGGGGGTCTTGTCCGACACCAGCGCCACCAGGTCCGGATCGTGCTCGGCGTTCAGGTCCAGATCGTTCAGGCTGAGTTGGGACCGCGCGCGCCGCTGCTTCAGGAAGTTGATCGTCTTGTTGATGGCGATCCGATAAAGCCAGGTGTAGAAGCCGGAGTTGCCTTGAAAGCTCTTGATGACCTGGTAGGCCTTGATGAAGGTCTCCTGGGTCAGATCGTCCGCGTCATCGTGGTTTCCCGTCATGTGATAGACGGTGGCGTAGATGCGCTCCTGGTAACGCCGCATCAGGGCGTCGTAGCTGCGCAGATCTCCCTGCTGCGCCCGCCGGACCAGTTCCGGGTCGTCCTCCTCCGGCGGGAGGGTGGCCGCGCGCCCAGGAGGGCCGGCGGCGGCGGCGGGCGGCCTCCGCTCCGGGTCCGGGTGGGTGGGCGTCATAGTCCAGCGGCGCTTCAGGCCTCGCCCAGCGCGTCGGTCTGCCGGACCAGGAAATCGCTCAGGCGGAAGAGGGCCAGGCGGCTGGGAGACTCCGGCAGCGCCTCCAGCGCCTGCCGGGCGCTTTGCACGTAGCGCCGGATGACCCCCTGCGATTCCTTCAAGGCGGCGAAGCGCTTCAGCAGGGCCAGCACCTGGGGAAAGTAGAGCGGCCGCCAGTCCTGCACCATCGAGCGCAGCTTGGTGCGGGCCGTTTCGTTGGCCTGTTCCAGCACGATCAGCAGCGGCAGGGTCAGCTTGCCTTGCGCCAGGTCCGTGCCCAGCGATTTGCCGGTGGATTCCTCGGTCCCGAACAAGTCCAGGCAATCGTCGTAAATCTGGTAGGCGGTGCCCAGCGCCAGGCCGTATTCGCGCAGGGCCGCCCGCCGCGGCTCGGGGGCGTGGTTCAGATACGCGCCCAGCTCGCACGAAAGCGAAAAGAGCTCGCCGGTCTTCATCGCCAGCACCTTGAAGTAATCGGCCCGGGAAATGTTGAAATTGCAGCGCTGCTGCGTCTGGAGAATCTCGCCGGCGCAAACGGTGTTCGTGGCCGACGCCACGGCCCGGCAGATGTCGGGAGTGGGAAAGCTGGCGGCCAGCTTCAAGGCGTGAGCGAACAGGCAGTCTCCCAGCAGCACCGAGAGCTCGTTGCCCCAGTTGGCGGCCATGGTGGGCCGGCCTCGCCGCACGGTGGCTTCATCCATCACGTCGTCGTGCACCAGCGTCGCCAGGTGCACCATCTCGATGATCGCCGCCACCGAAATGTGGGCGTCGTTCAAGCCGCCGGTCGCCCCGGCGCTCAGGCCCACCAGCGCCGGCCGCAGTTGTTTGCCCTGCCCGGTGAGCGCATATTCGGCGTAGCAGGCCAGATCCGCGTCAAAGGCCTGCACCTGCTGCGCCAACCGTTCGGCCACTCCCTGCAGGAAGGGCTCCAGCGGTTGCATGATCTGCTTCCAGTCACAGGGAGTCTCCGGCGCCAAGGCCATCGGCTTGGAGAGCGGCACCACGTTGCTGTCTGCGGCCAACATTCTGCGAACAACTTAGGAGGGGGGGGGAGCGAAGTCAAACCTTGAGAATCCGGCTGCCGGCCGCCCCCGCGCCCAGGCCTGGCAGAGATCACCCGGGCGGAACCGCAGGCGTCCCGAGCGGGATGCGTTCCAGGCAGGTGTGGCGGCTTCCTTCGGGTCGCAGTTCGCTGGCCAGGATTTCCACCTCGCCGGCTTCCCAGGCCCCAAGGCGCCGCGTGCGCAGCGCGGCTATCGCTACGGCCAGCGCCCGCGCCTCTTCCGGCGCCAGGGCCTTGATCCGCGCCAGCGTCAGATGCGGGCGGAACTCCCGGTCCTCCGGCTTTTCCACGAACGGACCCGTGGCAGAGGCGACGGAGGCCTGGAGCGCGCTCAGGGCATCGAGCCCGCCCTCCAGAGAGGCCCACACCACTCGAGGCCGCCTTGCATCGGGAAAACAGCCCGCGCCAATCGCTCTCAACGGAAAGCGTGAGAAACCGGCGCAAGCGGCGCGGGTGGCGGCCGACAGCGCTTCGAGACGCTCCGGGGGCGTCTCTCCCAGAAACTGCAGAGTGAGGTGGATTTGGGCGGGGTTGACATAACGGACGACCGCATGGGCCAGCGCGCGGCGGAGGTCCGCTTGCAGACGTTCCAGCGCACTCTTGACATCCGCCGGAAGGGGCAGGGCGATGAACACGCGCATGGGGTCGTTCCCGCGTCGGCGGGCGGCGGAGAGCGGCGGATCGAGTTCAGGGCAGCCGTTCGTGGCGCGCGGCCTCGAACAGGCTGTACCACTCCTCGCGCGACAGGGTGAAGTCCGCAGCCCGGGCCGATTCCTTGATGCGCTCCGGGTTGACCGACCCGACGATCGGGACGATGCCGGCCGGATGCTTCAGCAGCCATGCCAGCGCCAGAATGGTCCGGCTCGAGCCGCGCTCGCGCGCCAATCGCTCCATTTCCTCGCGCAACCCGATGCGCTGGGCGTGGTCGTTCGATCGCAGATCGATCGGCATGACGTCGGCCAATTGACCGCCTCCCAGCGGGCTCCACGCCAGCGGGGTGATCCGCTCGCCCAGGCATTGGTCCAGGGTGCCGTCCTCCAGGCACTGGAGCCGGGCCAGGCTGATCTGCACCTGGTTGACGATCAGCCGCATTGGGCAGGCCTGCTGCAGCAGCGTCAGTTGCGAGGGGCGGAAGTTGCTCACCCCGAATTCGCGGACCTTCCCGGCCTTCTTCAGCTTCGAAAACGCCTCGGCCACCTCCTCGGGGTCGCACAGGTAATCGGGCCGGTGCAGTTGATACAGGTCCAGGGTTTCGATCCCCAGCCGTTTCAGCGACCCCTCGCAGCTCCGGATGATGTAATCGGCGCTGAAGTCATACCGGTAGGGCGCTGCCGGGCTGGGGTCGCCTTTCTTGCGAATGCCGCACTTGCTGGCGATCAGGACCTGCTTGCGCATCCCTGAGACCTGTTTGAGGACCTGGCCGAAAATCCGTTCGGCGGCGCCCATGCAGTAGATGTCGGCATGATCGAAGAGAGTGTAGCCCGCCTCGTAGGCGGCCAGGATGGCCTGGCGCCCGGCCGCCTCCCGCTCGGGAGTGACCTCTTCCGGGTTCCACGAGCCGGCGACGCGCCAGCAGCCGTAGGCCAGGCGGCTCGACTGAAGTTTGCTTTTGCCGATGGGAATCGTTTGCATGCTCGTCAAGTCTCAGGCCTTGTAGTTGAAACGATAGGCGCGCTTGAGCAAGGCCTGCGCCGCTTCGGAGTTGGTCACCTTCAGGTCTTTCGAGTTCCAGCCCAGCTTTTGGCCCGGCACGCGCACCGCCACGGTCCCGAGGAGGATCGCCTCCGTCATCGGGCCGGTCTGCTCGAAATTCGACTCTGTCCGCTCTCCGCCCAGGCAGGCATCGACGAAATGGTGATAATGGTTGCGGACAGCGATCTTCGGCTTCTCGACGTTCTTGAACTTCGACTCCGGGAGCAAGACGGGGCCGCGGCCGCTGGGCAGCAGCAGAGCGCCCTCTGTGCCGACGATCATGGCGGACTCGGTCGGATAGTCCTCCGCCGAATAGAGTTTGCGGATGGCCTCCGGGGCAAAGAACGCGCCGTCGAACCACTCCACGGGCAGCGCCTTGTTGTCCGTGAGCGCGTTTCCGGGGAACGTCCAGGTGATGTGGTTGGCGCGCGGCCAGGTGTCAGCGCGGCGCTCGGGGGAGTTCTTCCAAGACTCTTCCACCTCGGCTTCCACATCGAGGGGCGCCTCCAGCTTCAGCCCTTTCCAGACGGCATCGAAGATGTGGCAGCCGATGTCGCCGGACCAGCCCGTGCCGAAGTCCAGCCAGGCGCGCCACTTGACCGGATGGTAGATGCCGGGGGCGTAGGGCCGGGTGGGGGCCACGCCCAGCCAGAGATCCCACTTCAATGAGGCCGGCGGCTCGGCCCCCGCGGCTGGCCGAGGCCCCAGCAGCCGATACGCCTCCACCGCCCCGGGCCTGTTGGCCGACATATACACGTGCGTCACCTTTCCGATCACCCCTGATTGGAGCAGTTGCACGGTGGCGCGGTCGCCGTAGCCGGAGGCCATCTGGGTGCCGAGTTGGGTGACGAGGCGCCGCCTTGCCGCCACCCCGGCCAGTTGCCTCACCTCGAACACGTCATGACAAAGCGGCTTTTGACAATAGACGTGCTTGCCGCGGTTGGCGGCGGCGTAGGCGATGGGAAAGTGCATGTGATCCGGCACGGCCACGTTCACGGAA
>JAKLEJ010000307.1 GCA_022711695.1 Verrucomicrobiota bacterium
GCCTTAGGAATGGGTGTATGAACGAGACAACCAGGATTTGCCAAAAGTGCGGGGCCCCGGTTCCCAGCGAATCGCCCCAAGGTTTGTGTCCCAAGTGCGTGCTGGCGGCTGCGGCCGGCGCGCCGCTGCCCTCGGGCGGAAGCGGGGCCCCAGAACCGCCGCCGCTCGACCAGGTCGCCGCCGCCTTTCCCAACCTCGAGATCCTCGAGTTGATCGGGGCCGGCGGGATGGGCGCGGTCTTCAAGGCCAGGCAGTCCAGCCTCGATCGGCTCGTGGCCTTGAAAGTCCTCCCCGAATCCCTGGCCGCGGACCCCGCCTTCGCCGAGCGCTTCAGCCGGGAAGCCCGCACCCTCGCCCGTCTCAACCATCCCAACATTGTTGCGGTCCATGATTTCGGGCACAGCGGCCGCTTCTATTTCCTGACGATGGAATACGTGGACGGCGTAAACCTGCGCGAGGCCATGGCCGCGGGGCGGTTCACGCCCCAGCAGGCGCTCGGGCTCGTCCCCCGCATCTGCGAGGCCCTTCAGTTTGCCCACGACGAAGGCATCCTCCACCGCGACATCAAACCCGAGAACATCCTGCTCGACGTGAAGGGCCGGGTGAAGATCGCCGACTTTGGCATCGCCAAGCTCATCGGGCCCCGCAAGGACATCACCCTGACCGCGAGCGGGGCCGCAGTGGGCACCCCGCACTACATGGCCCCCGAGCAGCTCGAACGACCCCAGGAAGTGGACCAGCGCGCCGACATCTATTCCCTCGGCGTGGTGTTCTACGAAATGCTCACGGGCGAGCTGCCGCTCGGACGCTTCGCGCTGCCGTCGGAGAAGTCGTCGGTGGATCCAAGAGTGGATCCGATCGTGCTTCGCGCCCTGGAGCGCGACCGCGACAAGCGCTTTCGAACGGCTTCCGAGGTCAAGACCCGTGTCGAGAGCCTGGGCGCCTCGATGCCCCCGCCGCCTCTGCCGCCGTTGGACACGGCGCAGGCAGCCGCGGGAGGGACGGTCTCCGCGGCTGCGCCCGCGGAGGTCAAATGGTCCCGCAAAGCCATCGTGGCGGCGGTGCTCTCCGCTCTCGGCGGGCTGCTGGGGTTGGTATGCCTGCTCCTGGCCATCTTCATGAGCGTTACCGTGGCCCACGGCAGAGGCGGGGTCGGCGCCGGAGCAGTGCTCATCCTCTTGGTCATTCCAGCGCTGGCGGCGGGGATGGCCCTCGCCGGCCTGATCCTCGGGATCATGGCCCGCCGCGAAATCCGGGACAGCCAGGGCCGGCTCCGCGGCGTCGGCCTGGCCCTGTTTGCCATCTGGTTCCCGCTGGTGCTGCTGCTTGCGGGCGCCGCCCTCTTTGTGCTCAGCGTGGGGTGGTTCACCATCGCCAGCCCCGTGTCCACACCCCGCGTCGAGCGCGATCCGGGGCTGCTGCTTCGGCAGACCTACAAGCGCACCGAGGGCGGGCGGCTCACCGAGTCGCGCTGGGCGCTCTCCGCCGCGCCCGGCCGGGCGGTAAAAGTCTCCATCGGCGTCTTTAGCAACGGCGTTTCCGTGCTGGAGAAACCGCTCGCAGCCTCTTTTGTCACTCCGGAGCCGGGCAACCGGGTTGACGGTGAGTTCTCATTCAAGCTCCTCACCCAGCCGGGCGAAGGGCAGATCCCCTGGCAGGCGCGACTGGACGCCAGCCCCCTGGTTTCGACCACCCTGGAACCCGACGACCAGATTTCCCGGAAAGTGGAATGGCAATCCATCCGCGATTTCCCAAAGATATCGGTCGCCACGCGCGGCGGCTCGTTGATGACGCTCTTGGATGGCGTGCAGACGCTTGGCCCGGAGGCCTCGGGTCGCACCGCTCGCTGGGAAGCCCGGCTCGAATTGGCTGTGTCCGATCCGCCGCCCCTCGTCGAGGTCCTCCCGGCGCCCCGCCCCACGCCGCCGCCTCAACCTGAATCGCCATGAACTTGCTCCCGCCCGCACCCGAGCCCTCCCGCTTCGCCCCGACCCGCTGGACCGTCGTCCTGCGCGCGCGGGGCGATTCGGACGAAGGCCGCCGCGCGCTGGCGCAGCTTTGCGAGTCCTACTGGAATCCGGTCTTCCGTTTCGTGCGCGGCCAGGGCCGCGGCGACGACGATGCCCGCGATCTCACCCAGGAGTTCTTCGCCCGCCTCCTGGCGCGGGGCAGCCTCGAGAACGTGCAGCCCGGCCGCGGCCGCTTCCGCTCCTACCTCCTCGGCGCGGTGAAGCATTTCCTGGCCGACCAGCGCGACCACGAACGCCGCGAGAAACGCGGCGGCGGCCTGGTCCCGGAGTCCCTTGACGGCGTCCCCGGCCACGACACCGCCCCGGCCTTGCAGGTGCCAGACCCGGCCGCTCTTCCCTCCGACGGCGTCTTTGACCGCGCCTGGGCCCTGGCGGTCATGGCTCAGGCCCTGGAAACCTTGCGCCAGGAACACGCCGATGCCGGCAAGGCTGAGCACTTCGAAGTGCTCAAGCCCTGGCTGGAGGGCGACGCCGACAGGCTGCCCCAGGAACAGGCCGCGGCTCGACTGAACCTGAACGAAGGCGCCCTCAAGGTGGCCATCCACCGCCTGCGCAAACGCTTTCGCGAACTGATCCGCCGCGAACTGGCCGAAACCGTGGACAGCCCCGCGGAGGTCGAGGATGAATTGCGCTACCTCGTCGAAGTCCTCGCTCAACCGTAGCCGTCCCTTTCTCCAAACCCTGCCCCATTCTCGCGCCCCGGTTGCCTCCCGGTACAATGCCAGTCCCACGTGGGACATTTGTTGCGCGCGCCGATCCGACAGTGAAGGCGTGGGGAGGCGTCAGCGCCCATCAGGGCGGACAAGCGCGGAGGTGGTTCAGCAATGCCTCGAAATCGCAGGTGGCCAGCGCGCAGTACTTGTCCCCGCCGCCGTAATACACAAAGAGCCTGCCGTCGATGACGGCCGTGCCGCAGGGAAAACAAACGCCGCGATAGAAGCCCTCGATCTCGTAGTCGGTCTCCGGCTGCATGAGCCAGTCCGGGGTGCGATGGAGGACGCGGCCGGGATCGTTCAGGTCGAGCAGCAGGGCGCCCAGCCGATAGAACTTGTCCGGTCCCACGGCGTGATAGAGGGTGAACCAGCCATGGGGCGTCTTGATCGGGGGGGTGTTGACCCCCAGCTTGAAGGCTTCCCAGGGGTATTTGTTCTGAATGAGCTTGCGGCTCCTGGCAAAAGGGAAGCCCAGCAGGTCGTCGCTGAAGGCGATCCAGGCGCAGGCGTGTTCCGTGCCGTAGTCGGGACCGACCCATTCGAGCGGACGATGAATCAGGGCGAACTGGCCGTTGATCTTCTCGGGAAAGAGGATGGCGTCCCGGTCATCCAGAAGCGGGTGGGTCAGCCAGCCAGCCCGGATCCAGCTTTTGAAATCCCGAGTCATGGCCAGCCCAGTGAGGGTGGCGTTCTGGCGCAGGTAACGGGGGAATTCGGGCGGGCAGTCCGGGGTGAGGTACCGCTGACGGACCTCCGGGATCCAGAACTGGCCAAACGGGTAATGCCGGCACGCGTAAGTCACGTAGAACCAGTCTCCCATCTTGACGATGCGTGGGTCCTGGAGGGTGGCCCCGTCAAAACCTTCGCCGGTGACGTCCATGGCGGGCCGATCCGAGACGCGTTCGAAACGGTAACCGTCGCGGCTGCGGGCCAGCCCGAGGTAACATTTGTATTCGGGGCCCGACTCGGCGGCGCGGTAGAGGAGCAGAACCTCCTTGTTTTTGGGATCGTGCCACGCGGCGGGGTTGAACACCGCCAGGTCCTCCCAGGCGTTGCGCGGGTTGGGGGAGAGGATGGGGTTGCCTGCGAAACGTTCCAGCTTGATGGGCGCGACCATTGTTTTCGCCAGACTATAGGAGGTGAATTCAGCCTTTGCAATTGCCGTCAGAAGGAGTATTCGCAAGAGATAAATCTATGACGACTACGTCCAAACTCATGGCGGCGCTGGCGGCAGGCGCTGTTCTTCTCACTCAAACCGCATTGCTCCCGGCGCAGGAGGCCGAGCCTGGCTTCACCAGCCTGTTCAACGGCCGCGATCTGACCGGCTGGCGGGGCAATCCCGAGCTGTGGTCGGTGCGCGACGGCGCCATCACCGGCGTCACCAAGGCCGATCCGAAGCTTACCCATAACACCTTCCTGGTCTGGACCAACGGCGTCACCGAAGACTTCGAGCTGCGCCTGAGCTACCGCATCGAGAAGGGCAATTCCGGCATCCAATATCGCAGCAAGGTGACTCGCGAAGGCCAGTTCGGCCCCATCGTCGGCGGCTACCAGGCCGACTTCGAGGCGGGCAAGACCTACAGCGGCATCCTCTACGAGGAAGGCGGCCGCGGCATCCTGGCGCTGCGCGGGCAGAAGGTCACCATCAAGGCCGATCCGGCCGATCCCAAAAAGACCAAGATCGAGAAGACGGGTGAAGTGGGCAAGTCCGACGAGATCCAGGCCCGGATCAAGAACGAGGATTGGAACGATTACGTCGTCATCGCCAAGGGCAATCATCTTCAGCAGTTCATCAACGGGCTGCCCACCGTGGATGTGACCGACGAACAGGAAGCCCGGGCCGCCAAGTCCGGCGTGCTGGCCCTGCAAATCCACGTCGGGCCGCCCATGGTAGTCCAGTTCAAGAACGTCCGCATCAAGGCTCTCAAGTAAGACCGGGGCGCCTCTGTTCGATCCAACTCGACTCGTTTCCATACAAACCCTGATACCTATGAACAAGATCGTTTTTGCAGTGGCTGGCGCGGCGGTAGCCTGTGCCGTGGCCGTCTCGGCGGCGGACAAGAA
>JAKLEJ010000308.1 GCA_022711695.1 Verrucomicrobiota bacterium
CATCATCGGCGTTAACGTCTTCGACATGGCCGCCCGCCAGTTCGATTTCCGGCCGGGCCCGGTCTTCGGCGACATCATCCTGGCCGACGAGATCAACCGCGCCCCCGCCAAGACCCAGGCCGCCCTGCTGGAGGCCATGCAGGAGCGCCAGGCCACCGTGGACGGCAAGGCTTATCGGCTCTCGAACGTCTTCACCGTCTTCGCCACGCAGAATCCCGTGGAGTTCGAGGGGACCTATCCCCTGCCCGAGGCGCAGGTGGACCGCTTCATGCTCAAGATCGTGATCGACTATCCGCCCCAGGCCGATGAGGAGCGAATCCTCGATCAGGTGGAATCGGGTCTCGACACGGCCGATATGACCGGCGCGAATATCCAGCCGCTGCTCGATCTGGAGAAGCTCGCGGCCCTGCGCGCGGCCACGAGAAAGATCCACGTGGAGGAGATGGTGCGGCGTTACATCACCCGCGTCATCCGGGCCACACGGTCCCGGACCCAGATCACGCTCGGCGCCAGCCCGCGGGCCGGCGTGATGCTCCTGCTGGCCGCCAAGGCCAGGGCCCTGCTGGCCGGACGCGATTTCGTCAGTCCCGATGATGTCAAGGCGATGGCCCCGCCCGTGCTGCGGCACCGCATTCTGCTGCTCCCCGAGGCGGAGGTCGAGGGCCTCCGTCCCGATGATTGCCTCAAGGAAATCCTGCTGGGCGCGGAGGTGCCGAGGTAGAGCATGCTGCCGTCCCCGCGCTTGATCATCCTGGTGATGGCCGCGGCGCCGCTGTTCCTGGCGGGCGCCCTGTTCGAGGGCGCCGCGGCGGTGGGCGTGCTGTACGTGCTGGTCCTGATCCTGTACACGGGCCTGGACGCCCTGCTGCTGCCCCGCCGCCGGCAGATCGGGATGACCCGAAACACTCCCGAGCGCGTCTCCGTCGGGTATCCGACCGCCATCAGCTACACCGTGGAGAACCACACCAGAAGGCGCCTCCGCATCCAGTTGGCCGAGGACTGCCCCGAGGCGATCGAGATCGCGCCCGCGCCGCCGGAGACCGGTATGCGCCGGGACCATGCCGAAGCAGAAGTCCACTTGATGGGTGGCGCCCTCAAGCGCAGCTTGGGGGTGGCGTGGCGCAACTTGCAGGCCACCATCGCCAAGCCCTGCGGGCTTGACGATGCCACCCGGCGCCACCCGTGCACCTCCGGCGTGGACGTGTCGGAAGCGCTGGTGGAACCGGGCCAGGTGGCGACCCTGGCGTGCCGTTTGACGGCGGGACGACGCGGCACGCACCATCTGGAGCGCATCTTCGTGCGGGTCCTGCCCGCGGCGGGCCTGCTGTACCGCCAGTTCACGGTCAGCCTGCCGGCGGACCTGGAGGTCTTCCCGAACCTGGTGAGCGTCCGCAAGACGGAGCTGCTGGCGCGTCGGGGCTCCAGTTGCGAACAAGGGTTGGCGCGGCTGCGGCACCTCGGCCAGGGTTACTCCTTCGAGAGCCTCCGCCGCTACGTGCGCGGCGATGAGATGGCGCGGATCGAGTGGAAGGTGACCGCGCGGCGCGGAGACCTGATCGTCAAGAACTTCGAGCCGGAAAGGCAACAGAGCATCCTCGTGGCCCTCGACGTGGGCCGGGCCACCGCCGGCGAGTTCCAGGGCCTCAGCCGGGTCGATTACCTGGTCCATGCGACACTGATGCTCGCCTTCATCGCCCTGCGGCAGCGGGACCTGTTCAGCCTGGTCGCCTTCAGCGACCGGATCGAGAGCTACCTGCCGCCGGTGTCCGGGGTCAGAAATCTCGAACGGGTGGCCCGGGCGCTGTACGCGTTGCAGCCGCGGCTGGTCGAATCCGACTACGACGGCGCGTGCCGTTTCCTGTCGCTCAAGAACCGCAAACGCAGCTTGTTGTGCGTGATGACCGACGTGATCGACCGCCAGGCCAGCGACGTGCTGCTTGGCTACCTGGCCCGCTTCGCGCGCTATCATCTGCCCCTGGCGGTGACGTTGGCGAACCCCGAGCTGCAGGAAGTGGCCCATCAGCCGCTCGCCTCGTCCGAGGACCTGTACGGCCAGGCGGTCGCCCTCGATGTTCTGGCGGCCCGCGAGGAAGCCTTGATCGCCATGCGGAGAAAGGGCGTATCCGTCCTGGACGTCCCGCCGCACCGGCTGACACCGGAGCTGATCAACCGCTACACGATGATCAAATCCATGCGCCGCCTGTAGGGTGTGCCGTGCCGGCCCTGTCAAGGCGGCGCGTACACTCTTCTGCTCCGTCGGTGGAGCATGTCTACGCAAAGCCGTGTACCTGTTTAGCCTCACGTGCCATGTTCTGGGTGGCACGGCCAAACTTTGTTTGACCGTGCTCGTCCGGAGGCGCAGCGGTACCCCGCAAGACACGGTCAAGCTGCGCTTGGCCGTGCCACCCGGCTGAATCGGGGGCCTGGGCTAAACACGTACAAAGCCGTAGACATGGCACCCGAACTTTCAGTTTCTCTGGAGAAGCCCGGCAAGCCGACCCCCGTATGGAGCCCGCCCTCGACCCGTTCGGGGGCGCGGGAAGCAACCTCAACTGTCCGATTCCTGGCCGGCATGGACATGCCGGACCCCGGCAGGCGCGTCCCGGCCGACGAGGAGCAGGTACGCCACCACAACCGCCGCGATCGTCACGCCGAGAACGATCTTCACCGCGCCCGGCAGGTAGGAGGGCGTGACGAAACCCTCCATGAACGCCGCGACGGCGAACATGGGAATGGTGCCCAGCACGAGCAGGACCGCGTCCCGCGCGCCCAGGCGCAGTGACGCCCCGCGGGTTCGCGCCCCGGGCAGGGCCAGGGCGAAGCCCAGCCGCAGGCCGGCCGCCGCCGAGACGAGAATCGCGAAGATCTCCAGGACCCCGTGCGGCGCGAGAAATGACCAGAGGGGATAGCTCAGGCCATGGTTGGCGAAGTGCGCAGCGAAGCCGCCGAGCATCATCGCGTTCATCAGCAGGACATAGCAGGTCCCGATCCCGGCGGTGATGCCCAGGGCAAAGGCGTGGAAGGCCACGGAAATGTTGTTGCTCATGATCCCGGCGGCCATGGGCGGGTTCGGCATCTGCCGGAACCGCTCGCTGATATCCGCGCTCGTCACCTCGCCCGGGTCGCTCACGTCCAGCCCGTGCGGCACGAAGAGATAGGCATGCGACGGCACGAGCCGACTGCTCACATAGGCGCCCAGCGCACCGACCAGGAAGATGACCGTCGCCAGGACCAGGCAGGGCCACAGCCGGCGAAACAGCCGGGGGTAATCCCCGCGGAAGAAGTGCCAGACGGCTTGCAGCCCGCCCGCCGACGTGCGCCGATACAGCAGCCCGTGCGCCGCGATCGCAAGCTGGTTCATCCGCCGCTGCCGGCCGGGGTCCGCCTGGTGCAGCCGGGCCCGGGCCACGTCGACGGCCGCCGCGGGGTAGAGGCGGGTCAGCTCGTGCAATTCCGTTTCGGTCAACGCCCGCAGGCCGCCCTTCTGAGCTCTGGACACGAGCGCCTCGAGCCGGTCCCACCGGGCCTGCCGGGTTTCCGAGAAGCCGGCGCCGGTCATGGCTGCTCCTCGGGGCCGGAATCCCGACCGGGGACGAGGGCCCGCCGCAGCAAGTCCTCCAGGTACCGCTCCAGAGCCGCCAGGGTGTTCTCCGCCGGCACGGTTCCGGTCCGTTCCAGGATCGGGCCCAGCAGTTTCGGCAGCAGTTGCCGGCGGGCTTCGAGACTGAGCTGGTCCCGCCGGAGCCAGTAGTTGTACAGCAGGCGGTACTCCTCGGGCCGCAGATGCGCCGCCTCCAGCGCCGCCGGTACCGGGGCCAGCGCGCCGGGAACCGTCGTCCGCGTGTCGGACTTGGCCGCGTAGTCGGGGACCTCCTCCGAGATGACCACGGTGCCGGCCGCCAGATCGCCCAGCCGCTGGACTCGGCGCGTCAGAAACATCGTGGCCCCCGCTACGGCGTAGAATCCCTGCAGATCGACCACCCGCAGGAGATTGCGGATCGCAATGGTGGGAAACGAGACCGCGGCGCCTTCCTGCTGCACGACACGGATGCGCAGGTAGCGCTTGCCCGGCGTCTGCCCGTTCATCCACGTCTCAAACAGGACGAAATAGCCCCAGTATACAAGAAACAGCAGCACCACCAGCAGCGCGATCACCCACACCCCCGCCTCACGGACCAGGCCGGGGCCGTCGTCCAGGACCATGAGGCCGGAGACCAGCAGGACCAGCAGCAGGATGACCAGGGCGCCCGCAAACAGCAGAGTGTCCAGCAGACCCGCCGCAAAGCGCGACCCGATCCCCGCCAGCCGCCGCTGCAGATCGACGTTCTCAGGGGTCTCTATGACATCGAATTCGTCCATGACCGCCCAGAGAATCGAGAAAGAACCCCAACGCCCCCTCGCGCCGGCTGCGCGACTGCGGGAACAGGGGAAGCCAGTTCTCCCATCATCAATCGTAAATCATCCATCATCAATTCAGAGGCTCCAGCCCCGGCGGTACTCGCGCCGCAGGATGGCGTCGGCGGCGGGACAGCCGGGCGCTTTGAGGCTCTGCGGGTCCCAGGTGAGCTTCTGGCCGGTGCGCAGCGCCACGTTGCACAAGAGCGCCGCTTCCGTCAGAGCGCCGGAATAATCGAAGTTGCAGGTGGTCGGGCCGCCGGTCTTGCAGGCCGCGATCCACTCCTGGTGATGACCGATGGAATCCGGGATGAAGGGCTCGGGCCGCTGGAAGCCTACGAACTGCTCCTGCGGCAGCAACAGGTGCTTGTTGTAGTCGGCGATGAGCATGCCCTTCGACCCGAGGAACA
>JAKLEJ010000309.1 GCA_022711695.1 Verrucomicrobiota bacterium
TGGAGAAGGTGCGGCGCAAGATGTTGTCTCTCTCCCCGTCGGACTTCGAGCATTTGGTCAAGCACGCCCTTGAGCGTTCCGGCTTCGAACACGTACAGGTAACCCGTTACTCCCAGGACGGCGGAATCGACGTTGAGGCCCGGACGGGAACTGCGTTGTGGCCTCTCCATGGCGCGTTTCTCCAGATTCAGGCCAAACGCTGGATCCACACCGTCGGAAGGCGCGAGGTCGCCGAGTTGCGCGGCAGCTTGAAGAACTTTGCGAGTGGCGCTTTCGTCACAACCAGCCACTACTCCAAATCTGCTGTTCAGGAGGCATCGGCAATCACGAAAGTGCCGATTGTCTTGGTTGATGGCCATGCGTTCGCAGCCGTCGCAAAGCGGCTTGGCCTGCTCAGCTAGGCATTTCAATCTCTTGGTTTCAGGGGGCAGGTCAGGGGCCGTCACCTGCATCCGCGCACAAGGACGTCGCGAGACTTAAACTGGCTCGCCAATCTTACACCTTCATGCTCTGTGGCAGTCGACAACCGCTGCTGAATGGCAAACCGCAATTTGGCGGTGTCGTTCTTTTCACGTGAGAGTTTTGTGAGGATTTCTTTCTCCACGGATTGGCTTGCGCGGTGGCGGGAAATCCCGCACAACTGCGGGCCGTTTTTTGCATAACGCACACATTCCAATGAAAGAGAAGAAAGAGAAGAAGAAAGTCGAGGCGCAGTTGCTGAGCCTGCTCAAGCGAGTGCTGCCCACGGCCACCCCCGACCCCAAGCTGGCCGGCCGGATCTACGAGGCGGTGGCGCAGGAACTCCAGCGCGCCAGCCGCGCCACCTCCTTCGAGAAGTTCTGCGACCGCCTGGCCCTGCCCGACCTCCAGCCGCAGTCCATCGAGTCGGTCGAGCGGGCCCTGGCCGAATCGTTCGACGGGGCCGATGTGACGGTGAAACCCAACCGCAAGGAAGCGACCCTGGCGGTGGAAGTGGCCCTCCCCGACGGCTCGCAGTTCTCCGGCCAGATCAAGGTGGGCAAGGCCGCCAAGGACGAGAACGAGGAAGGCGAGCCCCTCCCCAAGTTCGTGCCGTTCCCGGCGGCCATGCCGGGGGACAAGGAACTCGTCTGGATGCTGGCCCGCCGCGAGACTCTCTCGCCCGAGGAGGCCGGCATCGCCTTGAGCCGCCTGGAGGAGGATTTCTGGGCCTCGAAGACAGGGCAGAAACTGCTCCGGGACCGGGTGGAACGGAGCTTTCCGGAATTCATCGCCCGCGCCCCGGCCGGAATGCTCACGGAAGCGGGGCTGAAGCGGCACTACAAGACCCCGGAGCCGGTCAAAGTCCTCCGCCGGTCCCCGTCCAGGAAATAGACACGCGCCCGCTTCAGCCATAGTCATCCCCGACGCCCCGCCGCCAGCCCGCTCCATGGCCCGGCGGGTCCCCGGGCCGCTGCATGCGGATTCAAGCGGCTGGCCTGCTTTGTGCTCGAAGTCTTGTCCAACCGGGCCTTTCCGGTTAACTTATGAGTGTGAAGCATCGCAAGTCATGCGTGGCCCCCCGGGGGGTCCTGACGGGCCTGGCCCTGCTGGTAGCCGTCCTTTCCGTCTCTGCCCAGACCAAGCACATCCGGCTGCGCAACGAGACGATCCGCACGGACCCTCCCGGCGCCGCGGCGCGGGAGAAGTCAGCGGCGCGCGCTGAGGCAGCCCGCTCGGGCCTGTGGCTCATTCAGTTCGAGGAGCCGGTCCGGGCTGAATGGCGCGAGGAACTGCGCCGGCAGGGCGTCGAACTGCTTCAGTACGTCCCCGATGACGCCTTTGTGGCCCGGGCGGTGGGCATGACGCCCGGCGAGGTGCGGCGACTGGCCTACGTTCGCTGGGTGGGGCCCTATCGGGCGGACCATAAACTCCATCCGCGACTGCGTCCGCAGCCGGGTCCGCTCGCGGCCGGCGCGGAAGCGGTCCGAGTGCTGCTGGCGCCGGACAGCACGGTCGCGGACGTCGAGGGGGCGCGGCGGCAACTCGAGGAACCCGCGGAGCCAGCGCGGTATCCGTTTGGGGCCGTGCTGGGCGGCAAGACGACGCCCGCCGGTCTGGGCGCGCTGGCCGATTCGGACAAAGTGCTCTGGATCGAGCCCGCCCCCAGGATGCGGCTCTGGGACGAAGTCTCGTCGGCGATCGTGGCCGGGGCCGGCGGCGCGCCCCACCAGACCGCCATGATGGAGCTGGGCTACGACGGCGCCGGGGTGACCGTGGCGGTGGCGGACAGCGGGCTGGACAGCGGCGAGATCGATTACATGCATCCGGACATCGCCGGCCGGGTCAAGGCGCTGTTCTATTACGGTGGGCTGGAGGACGCGGCCGATGAGCACAGCCACGGGACTCACGTGGCCGGCATCATCGCTGGAAACGGGGCCCTGGGCGAAGCGGACGAGAGCGGCTTTCTTTACGGGCTGGGGGTGGCGCCCGGCTCGAGCCTGGTGGCGCAGCGCATCTTTGGCGGCGCGGGCAATTATGAGCCGCCGACCAGCTTCGAGAGGTTAACCCGGGACGCCACCCGGGCGGGCGCCGAAATCGGCTCGAACAGTTGGGGGGATGACACCCAGGGTCGCTACGATTTGAGCGCGATGGAGTTCGACGCGCTGGTCCGCGATGCGGACCGACTGCGCGCGGGCGACCAGCCCTATATCCTCGAGTTCTCGGCCGGGAACGCCGGCCCCAACCCCGGCACCGTGGGCAGCCCGGCCGTCGGCAAGAACGTCATCGCCACCGGCGCCTGCAACAGCGATCGTCGCAATCTCCCCATCGAGGAGCTGACCATCTATTCCGACGGCCCCGACACCATGGCCGATTTCTCGAGCCGGGGCCCTTGCGAGGACGGGCGGATCAAACCCGATGTGACCGCCCCGGGCACCTGGATCGCCTCGCTGCGCTCGGTTTTCGCCAATGACGAGAACGCCTGGTGGCCGATCTCCGACAACTACATGTATCAGGGGGGCACCAGCCAGGCCGGCCCGCAGGTTTCCGGGGCGGCGGCGGTGTTTGTGCAATACTACCGGGCCACCCACGGCAACGCCACCCCGTCGCCGGCCCTGGTGAAAGCCGCCCTGATCAACTCGGCCACCGACATGGACAACTCGGTGGAAACGGACCCCGCGCCGAACATGGATGAAGGTTGGGGGCGAGTGTATCTGCCCGACCTGGTCGGCAGCGCGCGCGACTATCGCTTCCTGGATCAGACCCAGCCGTTGACCAATGGCCAGGTCTTCGAATACCGCCTGCTGGTGGGCAACCCCGAGGAACCGCTCCACATCACCCTGGCTTACACCGATGTCCCGGGCTTTCCCGGGGCGATCCCCGCGCTGGTCAACGACCTGGACCTCGAGGTGGTCGATCCCAACGGCCACGTTTACCGGGGCAACCAGTTCGACCGGGGGGAATCCATGGCCGACCTCGCCGCCACCGACACGATCAACAACGTCGAGGCGGTGCGGCTCTTCACCCCCGCGCCGGGCGAATACCGGGTGCGCGTCCGCGCCGCGCGCGTGGCCCAGGATTCCCTTCAAGCCAGCCCCGCCGTCGTGGACCAGGACTTCGCGCTGGTGGTTTCGGCCGGCCTGGCCGCCCCCGGGGCCGGCGTGGTGGCGTTCGATCGAAAGGTCTATTCCGCGCCTTCCTGGATCAAGCTCAGCCTGGTCGATTACGACCTGGCCGGGCAACCCACCGCCACGGTGCTGCTGCGCAGCGGCGCCGAGCCCGCCGGAGAAACCCTCACCCTGCGCGCCAGCACGGCCACCGGCGTGTTCACCGCCAGCGTGGCCACGGCCACGGG
Organism: Verrucomicrobiota bacterium; assembly: GCA_022711695.1. GTDB lineage: Bacteria > Verrucomicrobiota > Verrucomicrobiia > Limisphaerales > JACRJZ01 > JACRJZ01. The sequence goes on from JAKLEJ010000309.1 coordinate 3,815, forward strand.
GCCGGCGGTCGCCGACGGACGGCTGCAGGTGGCCCACGGCGACCTCATCCAGGCAGTGTACCAGGATGCCCAGCCCGCCGGCGCGCTCACTTACACCGCCCTGGCCGACCTCAACCCGCCCCAGATCTTCAATGTGGCCGCCAGCAACGCGTTCGGCCAGATCGTCATTTCATGGGAGACCGACGAAGAGACGTTTGGCATGCTCTTTTACGGAACCAACGCCCTGAACCTGGCGGTGACCAACCGCTCGCGCGATGTCGCGCACGAGGTCGTCCTGGGCGGCGCCGTCCTCAATATCTCCTACCAGTTTGTAATCGTCTCCGAGGACGCCGCGGGCAATCGGGCCACCAACGACAACGGCGGGGCCGGCTTCACCTTCACGGCCACGCAACCGCCTGACCTCCTGCTGGTGGATTGTTACGGAGACTATCCCTCGCCTGAGTTTCCGCTGATCGCCGCCCCGCCCCTGAGCGGCTTCACCGACGCCCTGAACCAGCTTGGCGTGGCCTACGACGTGTTCGACGGCACCTACGGGGCCGTGCCCACCCTGGCGCAATTGCAGCCCTACCGGGCGGTCCTCTGGCGGGTGTCCGATCTGGCGTCGCCTTCGGTGACCCTGGCGCGCGCCATGACCAACTACCTGGCCGGCGGCGGCGCCCTGCTGATCTCCTCCATGGAAGCCCTTTCCCGCTTCGAGGAGGCCGGCCTGAGCTGGTTCAACGCCAATGTCCTTCAAGTGAGTTCATTCGAGGTGGATGTGCCGGTGGACAGCATCACGGGCGTGCCCGGTGAGCCGGCCGGGGCCAATATCGACACCGCCCTCGATTACACCCCTTACGAGGAGCTGATCCTGTTCTCGGACACGGGTTACGTCTCGGACTACATCACGCTGAATTCCCCCGGCGCCCCCATCCTCGTCTCCACCAATGAGGGGGTGGGCCAGACCGTGGGGGTGCGTTCGCCCAAGGCGGGCTACGACCTGCCCTGG
>JAKLEJ010000031.1 GCA_022711695.1 Verrucomicrobiota bacterium
ATCGCGTTCACGGTGTGGGATGCGGAAACGCCCCTGGGCAACCTCACGGTCACGGGGCAATCGGCCAACCCGGCGCTGGTTCCCAACGCCAACATTGTCATTTCCGGCTCGGGGTCGAACCGCACGGCAACCATCACTCCCGCCGCCGGACAGTCCGGCACCGTGGCCATCAGCCTGACGGTGAGCGACGGCTCGAGCGCGGCCAGCAACCGGTTCCTGCTGACGGTGGCGCCGCGCGTGGATCCGGACCTGGATGAGACGTTCGCCTACGACGATGGGCTGGTCCAGGACGTGTCCGCCTCGGTGACGTTTCCGTGGGTGGTTTACAGCCCCACCCCGCCCACGAACGATTGCCGCGTGGCCGGCCAACGGTTATTCCTCGCTGGAACGAATTCGGACGACGTCCGAGTGTTCATCGGCTACAACGCCCTGGATGGGTACTACGACACCAACCGGGGCTATGTGATCTATTACAGCCTCACGCTCCAGATGGTGTCCCTGCCCACGGGCAGCGGGAGCTACTTCGCCTTTTTCAAGGACGCGGGCACGTTCAACTTCAAGGGCCGCCTGTTTGCGGCGACCAACGGCGCGGCCGCCGGGGCATGCCGCGTGGGCATCGCCAACGGGGCCGCCTCGACCACGGCCTTCGCGCCCGTCGATCTTCTGCCGGGCGGGCTCTACACGGTGACGGTCCGCTACAACGTGGACACGGGCGAAAGCCGGCTGTGGGTCAACGCCACCGCGGAGACCTCCGCCGGGGTGGACGCGACCGACGCGACGCCGCCCGTGCCGATCTACAACGTCGCGTTTCGCCAGAGCGCCGGGATCGGATCCTGGTTTGTCGATAACCTCAAGGTGGGCAGCTCCTGGGCGGATGTCTTCCAGGCGCCGAACTGGCCGCCGACGATTTCGAGCATCGCCGATCAGACGACCGCCTACCAGACGGCCACGGCGGCCATCCCGTTCACCGTGGGGGACATCGAGACGGCGGCCTCGGCGCTGCTTCCGCGAGTGACCTCGACGAACACGGTGCTGGCGCCCACGAACAACATTGTGCTGGGCGGCAGCGGATCCAACCGCACGATCCGCGTGACGCCGGCTCCCGGCCAATCCGGAACCAGCCTGATCACCGTAACCGTCGCTGACGCCGGCGGGAATGCGGCCTCCGCCTCGTTTGTGCTCACCGTCCTCGGGCTGAACAACCCGCCCATCCTCTCGTCCATTGAGAACCAGTCCACCACCGACGGCGCGCCGACGCCGGCGATTCCGTTCACGGTGTTCGACCTCGAACAGCCGGTGGGCAGCCTGGTCCTGGGAGCCTACTCCGACAACCAAAACCTTGTGCCCGATACCAGCATTCTGGTGAGCGGCAGCGGGACCAATCGGACGATCACGGTCACGCCGCTGCCAGGACAGACCGGTTCGGCGCTGATCGGCCTCACCGCCAGCGACGGGGTTCTTGCCACCACCAACACCTTCACGCTGACGGTCACCCTGGGGATTCTGTTGGCCGATACCTTCAGCTATGCCGACGGATCGATCACCACGAATTCGGGCTTTTTCTGGAACACCAACACCGGCACAGCCGGGACCGCATGGGTCCAGGGCGGCAAGCTGCTTCTGGACGGCCGACGGTCCGAGGACATCAAGGCCGGGCTGACGAACGCGCCCTATTATCCCTCGAACAACGTGCCGCTTTACGCCGGGTTCACGGTTAATTTCAGCGGCCTGCCGGGCAGCGCCTATTTCACCCATTTCACGGACGTGGCGAACGGCTTCAAGGCCCGGGTGTTCGCGACGCTGAGCAACGCCGCGCCCGGCCTGTTCCGCCTGGGCATCGTCAACGCCTCGGGCAGCCTGGCGGCCACCAATCCGCCCCACCCGATGGACCTGGTCCTGGGGACCGACTACCGGGTGGTGGTGCGCTACCACCCCGGGAGCGGGACCAGCGCCCTCTGGATCAACGCCACCAACGAGGCGGACCTGTCGGTGGCGGCGACGGATGCTCCCTCTTCCGGCGCCATCACCAACTACAGCTTCCGACAGACGGGCGGCATCGGCGCGCTCACGGTGGACGATCTGCTGGTGGGGACCTCGTTCGAGGTGGTCAAAGGGCAGGTTCCCGTTTCGCAGCCGCCGCTTCAAATTGCCCAGACTTGCAACGTGGTCCGGATCGCCTGGCCGACTTGGGCCACCGACGCCAACTTCATCCTCGAGAGCAAGACCTCGCTGAACACAGCCGGGGGCTGGGCGCCCGCCGGGTTCCCGACGCAAACCGTTGGCGACTTCACGGTGGCAAGCGTGACCAACGCCACCGGCAACCTCTTCCTGCGCCTGCGGAAATAGGCGCCGTCACCGAGCCCCGGCGGCGCCGGCGGCTGGAAGCAGTTCCAGCGCCTGGATCATGGCGTCGTGTCCCGGTGTGGACGAGAAGCGAATCTCGATCGCGCCGTTGACCGGACGGATGCCGGGGAACTCGCGCACGAAAGCCCGGAAGACGCCGGCTTCCTTTCGCACGTTCAGGTTTTCGAGGACGCGGGCGCCGTTGATCGCGACGGTGGTGGGCCGGGAGACGGGATCCCATTTGCCTTCGCGTTCCACCCAGGGAGTCTCGGGGGTGTCGGCCCAGTGCAAACGGAGAGTGTAGAGCCCGGGTCCGACGGTGAGGTTGACCCAGAAGTCGGGCGCATGGGCGCCGTAGCGGTAGATTTCCTCGTCGCGGGTTCCGCCGATGTGCATGCTGCGGCGGCGCAGCCACCAACACCGGGCGACCGTGTCCGCGCCAAAGCCCAGGCGGGTCACGAATTCCGTGCCGGGCCGCCAGGCGTTGCCGTTCGAGTCGATGTAATCCTCGCGCCCGGTGCAGCCGAAGATGAGCCGCTGGGCGCCGCGGGGCCCGCCGCCGGCCCCGCCGGCCGCCTCGCCAACGGCGGCCGAGAACTGGAGAGCGTCCACCCTGACCCGCGACGCCAGGGCTAGCGGGTTCTGCCGGCCGCGCGCCACCAGCTTCAGCTCGTGCGGACCGTTCGCCAGCCCCTTCTTGATGAAGAGGGGCTGTCGTTGGCGCGCGACGGGATTCCAGCATTCGACCAGGGCCGGTTCCCTGGCGCCATCGAGAAAGACATCCGCCCACCCGCCGTCGGGGCCGACCGCCCCCAACAAACGAACCTGGTTGCCGGTGAATCGCGCTGAAAGCGCGGCGCCGGCCCGATCGGTGGAATGGATGGACCCGCCGAGCGCGCCCGTTTGGGCGGCGGTCATCCATTCGCCGGTGAACTCGAAGACGGCATCGTCCATGACTTCCTGGGGATCGTTCCCTTCGATCAGGATGCGCTTGCGTCCATCATGGCGGATCGTTAAGAGGCAGTCGCCGTTTTCGAGCGGTTTCACAGTGTAGCCGTTGGCGGCGAGGTCGGTCCGCTGCTTGAGGAGTCGGCCGTCGGCCCTGATCGAAGCCGGCGCAAACGCCAGGCGGAGGACGTCCTGCGCGCCCTTTGGAGCGTCGAAGGTGGAGTAAGCGATGCGGCCCTTCTCGTAGAGGATCTCGCTGACGACCGACGAGGAGCGCACGAGATGGTTTTCGCGGGCGGGCGCGAAGACCTCGGGCAGCCAGGCGATGGCTTCGAGGGTCTGGCAGAGCGGCCAGGGGTGCGCCAGGTTCGACCACTCGCCCGTGGCCACCGCGTCGCCGAAGAGACCGTCCTTGACCACGCCGCTGGGAAGGCTGTCGTAGGTGGCCATGATCATCATGCGGCGGCCGATCTCGCGGGCCCATTCGCTATCCGCCAGCGCCCCGTAGCGGATCAGCGTGGGAGCGGCGGTGTATTGGTTGTAGGAGAGCGAAGTGCCGCAGCAAACGGCGGATTCCGGAAACGCCCAGGCCCCGGAATAGACGTCGCCGCGCGAAGCGGGGTCGGCGCCGTTGCGATTCCAGACCAGCGAGAGCATGTTGCGCAGATCGTTGCGCCAGTTCGGGTAGGCTTGGGGATACTTCATGAGGTGGTCGGCGCACATCGAAACCATGCCGCACATCATGGGGTTGTCCCAATCCCAGTAGGTGCGGCCCCAGGTGTCGCTCACCCACCAGGCTGGAAGCATCTGCTCGTTCAGGAACCGCCGGCCCGCGTCCCGGGCCTTGACAACCGCGCCGTCCTTGCCCCGGTGGCCAACGCAGATCAGCTCGTCGAGGAAATCCACGATGATGGCGGTCGTGCCGGTGAGGACGTCCGACCACCCGACCACCGAGGGGTCCACATAGCGGTTCCAGGGCGACAGTTCGGGCCTGGAGAACTGGCACTTGGCGGCGAAGATATCTCCCCAGTGCCTGGCCATCTCGAGATAGCGCGGATTGCCGGTGAGCTTGTGGGCGCGCAGCACCTCGATGCCGGTGATGGCGCACAAATCGAGCTGGTTGCGCCCGTTGGGATCGCACCGGCCGTAGGCCTTGCCGCGGGTGGGCGTGCTGATGGGAAACCGCGGCCAGCTTGCGTCGTCGCCCGTCAACCCGTAGTCGAGAATGTAATCCACCGTCAGCGGTATGTAGAGAAAGGCGATGGGATCGCCGCTGTATTGGTAATAGGCGGTGAGTCCCTTGACGATGCTCCAGGCGCGCTGGCACAGGTCGCCGCACATCCAATCGGTGGTGGGAGGGATCAGGATGGTCCCGTCGTCCTGGATGCTCCAGTGGGAGTTATAAACGAAGTCCGGGGCGGCCATCACCGCCTTGGGCTTGTCCACCCAGGGATAGCGCTTGAGCACTCCGACGGCGATGGAGACGCGCTCGTCCAATTGGCCGTTTTGGCCGCGATGCCAGGGCGCGATCACGCCGTGGGCGTCGAGAACCGCCGGGTGGGCGTAGTAGGACGGCAGGTTGGTGGCGGCGGGGAGGAGCGGGGCGCTGAGAACGCCGGCTCCCAACGCGACCAACAGGGCCCACCGCCGCGATGGGGCGCGCCAGCGAGAGGCGCGCCGATTGGTTTTGGAGGCCTTGCTGGATCCCGGGTTCATAAGGTTGGGGTGGCGGTTCGTGTTGCGGGGCACAATGCGGCGCCCGCGCCGCGGTTGGCAAGTCTCCCAGAATCCGCGTCTCAAGCTTCCGGGACTGAGCGGCGTCGGTTCTTGCCGAACCCGCAGCCGGCTGACGACGCGCATGGGATGCGCGGGTCCATGGACGCTTCCAGCGAGGGATGCGATTCTTCGGGGGGTTCCGGGATGGTAGCGCGTACGGGAATCGAACCCGTCTTTCAGCCTTGAGAGGGCCGTGTCCTGAACCGATAGACGAACGCGCCGACCAGAACGGGCGACAGTATCCTTGCCCGCGCCCGATGTGTCAACCTTTCCCTGAATCCCAATCGGCACGCCAGCCGCCCTGGCTGGTCAACCTCAGGCGTTCTCGAATGCGCAGGGGACTGCGAACATGTGCGATGCGGATTTGGGGAATGAGACGCAGCGTCCCCATGGTTGAAAAGGCGGAAGCCACGGCCGACCGCACAGCCGGTTGATGGCGCGGGGGATGCGCAGCTTCAAAGACTACCGGGCGAGAGGGCCGCTGAAGCGATAGACGCCCGAGCCGGCCTCGAACACCGTCCGGCCGCCCTCGCTGCGGAACGCGCCGCAGCCTTTGGCCTCCGCCGCGGGGCGGCCGTCCTCCCGCAGCGCCCCCGGCGCCACCGGCAGGGAAACGGTGGCGGAGGCGTTGGCCGGAATCTCGAGGCGAAGCTGGAACTCCCCGTTCACGACCTTCCAGTCACTGAGGATGCGGCCCCGGATGGAGCGGTATTCGGCGCGCGCGCTGGCGAGGTCGCCGAGAACATGGGGTTTGACGAAGAAATGCCTGAAGCCGGGGGCCTGCGGATCGGGCACGATGCCGGCCAGGGCCTTGTAGAACCAGGCGCTGACATCGCCGAACATGATGTGATTGCGGGATTCGCTGCCGTTCCACTGCTCCCAGAGGGTGGTGGCCCCCTGCCCAATCCACCAACCCCAGCCGGGCTGGTCCTTCTGGGAGACCATGCGCCAGGCCACGTCGGCGCGGCCGTTCTCCAGGAGGGCGTTGAGCAGGTATTTCGCCCCCAGGATGCCGGTGTCGATGTGGTTGTTGGCTTGCTCAACCGCGGTCACGAGGTTCGCGAGCACGCGGGCCTTGTGCTCCGGCTCGACCAATCCCTGGTAGAGCGCGCAACTGAGGGCGGTCTGGCTGCCGTTGTCGTAGAGCCCGGTTTCGGGCTTGAAAAACCTGGCGTTGAACGCGGTTTTGATGCGGGCGGCCAGCTCGCCGTATTTGCGCGCGTCGTCCTTGTGCCCGAGCAGTTCGGCGGCCAGCGCCACGATCTTCGTGTCCACGTAGTAGTAGGCGGTGTCGGTGATGGCGGCGTCGGTCTTGGTCTTCCACGGGGCCCAGTCGTTGAGGCCGATGCTGACGATGTGGTCCTTGGCGCGGCCGCCGAGGTAATCCACGTAGCGCTTCATGCCCTCGTAGTGGCGGCGAAAGTTCTCGGTGTCGCCGTAATAGACGTACTGGCAGTAGGGAATGAGGAGGAAGGCGCTGTCCCAGGCGGGGCCGTTGCCCCAGGAATAGCCCCAGCCGCTGGTGGGCACGATGCCCGGCAACTGGCCGGTGGGCTTTTGCTCGTCGCCGAGGTCGTCGATCCACTTTTGGTGGGCCGGGGCGGGGAAGAAGTTGAACTGGGCCTGCTCGCAGGCCAGGTGCGCGTCGCCGGTCCAGCCGTTCTTCTCGCGGTGCGGGCAATCGGTGGGAATGCCCTGGAGGTTGCTCAGGAAAGCCCAGAGCGCGGCGCGCTGAACCCGGTTGAGCATCGGGTCCGAGCAGGCGAACTCGCCGGCCTTGGGCACGGCCGTGTGAATGAAGCGGGCGCGCAGGTTGTCCAGCGCGGGTCGTCCCGGAAAGCCGGTCATCTCGACGTATTGGAAGCCGTGGTAGGTGAAGCGGGAGGCATAGACCTCCTTGCGGCCGCCGCCTTTCAGGATATAGGTGTCCGTCTGGTGCGGCTGGTCTTTGCCCAGCTTCTTCACATGCTGCTCGATATCGCGGGTGTCGAGCGTGCCGTCAGGGTTGAGGCGCTCGCCATAGCGCATCTGCACCCGCGCGCCGGCGGGCCCGGCCACGGTCAGCTCCGCCATGCCCGCCAGGTTCTGGCCGATGTCGAACACGAACACGCCCGGCTTCGGCTCGGTCAGTTTAACGGGCTTGAGGGTCTCATGCGCCTTGATGGGGGGCATGACTTGCGCGGTCAGCCGCCCTTTCGGGGCCTCGACCTGCTTGACGGCCTCCCAGGCGGAATCGTCGTAGCCGGCCACAGCCCAGCCGGGCTTTTCGAGGCGGGCGTCGTAGGTTTCGCCGCCATAGATGCTGTCGAAGACGATGGGGCCGGTGGAGCATTTCCAGGATCCATCGCTCACCAGCGTCTGGCTGCCGCCGTCGGCGTAATCCACGCGCAGTTGCAGGAGCAGCTTGGGCGCGGCCCGCCAGGGGGCTTTGTGGAAGTCCCAGACGGCCATGGTGTGGCAATTGAACCAGCCGTTGCCCAGGATGACCCCGAGGGCGTTCGCGCCGCGCTTGAGGAGGCTGGTGACATCATGGGTCACGTAGAGGGCGCGGCGGTCGTAGCGGGTGTAGCCGGGGTCCAGCAGGTGGTCGCCCGCCTTTTGCCCATTGACATACAGCTCATGATACCCCAGCCCGCAGATGTAAACCCGGGCCTGCTTCACCGGCCGATCCACCGAAAAGGCGCGCCGCAACAGGGGGGCGGGCTGCGAGTTTGTGTCGGTGGTCCGGGCAATCCACTGCGCCTGCCAATCCCCGGGTTGCAGCAGGCCCATCTCCCAGAACGCCGGCGCGCTCTCGGCCAGGCGGTCGTCCTGGTCCCAAACGCGCACGCGCCAGTAGCAGCGCTGGCGCGAGACCAGCGCTTTGCCCGCATACCGAATCTGCGCGGTTTCTCCGGAGGCCACGCGGCCGCTGTCCCAGAGGTCGGCGACGCCCGGAGCGAGGCGCTCGCGGGAGGTCGCCACCAGGATCTGCCAGGCGGCCTGGCGCTGGGCGCGCTGGGCGGACGTCAGCTCCCAGCTCAGCCGCGGTTGGGATGCGTCGATGCCCAGCGGGTTTTCGAGATACTCGCAGCGCAGTTGCTCGACCTGCACCCGGGCGAGGGCGGCCGGGACGAGGACCAACGAACAAAGCGCCAGCCCGAGGGCTGGAATCCGCCGGAAAACGTTCAAGTTTGACATCGTGGTGTCGAAGTTTATGTGGCCGACTGGTCTGGCGCAAGCTCCTGAATCCGGCTGGCCGCGCCCGAAGTCACCGGGCTGAAGCGGCGTGAGCGAATACCGAAGCCACGGCGGGCTGACAACGCAGAGGATGCGCGGATTTGTGGACAAGGTTCCGGTTGCGCCGGATGCATACCGGATTTACCTGTTAGGACGGTTGGGTGTTTGGGCAGGGCTGGCGCGCGCGGGCGCGGCAGTCCGACAAAGGACACGGTCCGGCCCGCACGCCCCCGTCGCCCGAATGGATCCGACGACCAAGCTATTTAAGCAGTGCCCGAAGTGCGCCATGAACTGGCCCAGCCTCGCGGCCATCCTCGATGACCCGGAGGTCGAGCTGCAGGGCTACCAGCCGTCCATCACCCCCTCGCACTCGGGGTTGGTACTCTTTCGGCACAACCGTTGCGGGACAACCATGGCGCTGGACCTGCCCAGCCTGGAGACCTGCGCCACCGCGCGGGCAGCGAAGCTGCCTCCCGGTGAGGTCAAGGCCCCTCCGACCATCTGCCTGGGCATGCAGGAAGGGCTGCCCTGCCCTCCCGATTGCGTTTGCGGCACAGTGGCGTCGATTCTAGAGGGCGTGCAAGGCTGGCCGAAGAAAGCCGCTCCGCCGCCGCCCACGCCCTCCCAACCGCCGCCCCCGCAGGGCCAGGCAAGCCCCGGCAAGGATGGCGCCGAGGCCAACGGCGGATGAACACCGACGGGGCGCCAAGCTCTTCACGCGCACTGCCATTGTGACCTGGCCAACCCAAGCCTCATCGGGGATGCCGCGGAGGCTTTCGGGGCCGACCGCCCCTCAGCGGGATTGTTCAACCGCTGCTGTAATGGCTGGCGGCGCTGCGATGCAGCCTTTGGTATTGGGCCTATTGTCGCTCACGCCCGAAGTCGGGATGCCTTCGCTGATGCTTCACCATCGTGATCCTGATCCGCTCCGCTCCCACCTGTCGGAAATAGATGATATAAGGGAACCGCCGCATCAGACAGCGACGAATGTCTGCCGTCACCACCATCCACCGCTCGGGCGCCGCAGCCACTGCCAGCACTTGGCGCTCAAACTCATCGATGAACTGCGTTCCCAATCCCGGCGATCGTTCCTCGTAGTAACGTTGAATCTCGCGCAATTCCGCCTCAACCGCCGGATGATACTCGACCTTCATCGGCGCAAACGGCCCATCATCTCCTCGTGGGATACCGGCCGAACCTCGCCGCGCTCCAACTGCCGATCGCGCTCAGTGGCGAGCGCCACAGCTTCCGAATCCTCCGTCTGTGCAGGAATTTGAAATGGATCCATCAAGCTCTCCCACAGGGACTCAGCAAGCATCGCCCGCTCCTTTGGCGGCAACCGGAGCGCTTCAGCCGCAATCTGCTCGATACTCATGGCACGAACATAGCCGGAACTCCGCCGGATGGAAAGCACCGGGTTTGTGTCGGACGACCAATATGTGCTGTCCGAAGCTGTTCACCGACGGTGGGGGGGCCGGTTGCACTCCCGCTAACGACGGTAAGTTTGTGCCAAGCTGAACCGGGTGACTCCGTTTCGCTGGACACTGTGGTTCGCTGGTTCAACGCACATTGCGCAACACCTCGGCTCCTGCAAGCGCGACGAACAAGGCCGCCGACATCAGGGTCGCCTTCATGTTGACCTTGCCGCCAGCCTCTGCAAGACCAAAGTAGGCGCCTTGGCGATGCCACAAATACAGCCCCAACGGAACTGTGAAGACGCCAAAGAGCACTAGCAGCCACACCGGCGAACCGTTCTCCGTCATCACCCACGGGTCGGCCTCATCGTTCACCAGCCAGCCCGTGCCGATGTAAACTCCGTTCGCGACCGAGCAGAAGCCGGCAAAGAAGCGGAACAGGTACCGCCCAGGCAACCGACAGACAAGTGCCAAACCGAACAAAGATAGCGGAAGCACTACTCCAAAGATTGGGCCGCCCCAAACGACCGCCAAAGGGCGAGGATTCTCTGCCAAGTCCGTCCGGGAAATAATCAGAGGGTGAAGGGCTACCTTGGTCACTTCGGCCCCTGTGAGACGGGCGACAAGCACGTGCCCCAACTCGTGCGCGACTTGCATGGCGAGCCAGGAGAATCCGATGAAGGTTACGATCAACAGTATCTGTGAAAGCCGGTTCATTGCTCAGGGCGCCGAACAGTAGTATTGGGGCAAACTCAACTGTGGCAAAAGACCAACTCGCCCGGGGGCGGACCCGGGTGCGGTCTGGAGCAGTTCGAGGGCATTGCCAGACATGAGGGAAATGTGCGCCGAAGGGGCTGGAAAACAAGGAGAAAAAGGCCGGGTTGAATTCGAAAATCCGCCCACGCGTTTGCTATTTGGCCAGCTTGAGTCGGCTTCAACCACGCTGAGAGCGGAAGGCGCGTGCGGAGGAGAGGCTGGGGGGAATGGAGAAAAGCGGCGCGGAAGCGCCGCACTCCAAAACCTGGCGGACATCGACGCCCCCCGCCAATGGCCAGCGCGCACACCTGGCAGGGCGACGCTCCCGCGGAGTCGTTGGGGTGGCGCGGAGCATTGCGGCTCGGCAGGAGCCTCGCCCTGCCATGCGCAGCACGATGGACGTCCGCCTCGCGCGCGAGCGTTTTGGAGTGCGCCGCTTCCGCGGCGCTTTCCGGGCCACGGACAAGCCTCGGAGCTTGAGGTCTTGCCGATTTCTGGGGACAGCCGGGCGCCTCCCAAAGCGGGACGGAGGCTTGGCGCTCCAAAATGCTGGCGCCGGGGTTTCAGGTCAGCGCTGCGGTCTGCGCGCTGCGGGCGGAGCATGTCATGCAGCCTGCGCCGCCCGGACAGGCTGAGGTCGGCACTGCGAACCCCGGCGCGCTTCGTTTGTAGTCCAGCCTTCAGGCTGTCGGGCGGACGGTGACTGGCAAGTGGTGACTGGTGACTGGCGGGACGGGAGGAAGCCGGCCTGAAGGCGGGACTCTGGCAGGAACAATGGGCCTCGCGACCCCAGCGAGACAAGCGCCCCAATGAGACAGCCTGCGACGCCTCACGGGGCAAGGGACGCTCGACCTCCCGGGGCGGACGAGAACGGAACTCTGGTCAAAGTAATGGGGCTCGCGAGACGCTCGCCCTCCCAGGGGGACGGCTCCGCCGGAGCGGCGTCCTGGCGCATGCTCGCACGCGCCCGCGGATGCGGGGTCTTTTGAGTTCTTTGCGCTCTTTGCGGTAGAAGCCACTCCCAGAACGGGGCGCGCGGATGCGGAGGATCCGGGGCGGGCTTGACCCTCCGGAGCCGGGCAAGCAAATTGGGGGCATGAACAAGGCATGCGCTCTTCTGGCGGCCGCGGGCATTTGCGGCGGTCTGCTCCCCTCCCCCGCCCTCTCGGAAACCGTGGAGACGGACATCTGCATCTACGGCGGCACCTCGGCGGGGGTGATCGCCGCCGTTCAGGCTTCGAAGCTGGGCAGGAAAACGGTGGTGGTCGAGCCCGGCGCGCATCTGGGAGGGTTGAGCGCGGGCGGATTGGGCTACACCGACATTGGCAACAAAGCGGCCATCGGGGGGCTGTCCCGCGAGTTCTACCGGCGGCTGGGAAAACGCTACGGGAAGGAGGAAGCGTGGATTTTCGAGCCCAGCGCAGCCGAGCGCGAGTTCGGGGCGCTGCTGCGCGAAGCCGGGGTGCGCGCCGTTTTTGGCCAGCGGCTGGCGGCGGTGCGGAAGGCCGGCGCCCGGCTGACCGAGTTCGCCACCGAGGCGGGCGACGTGTTCCGGGCCGGGATGTTCATCGACGCCAGCTACGAGGGCGACCTGATGGCGCGCGCGGGCGTGGAGTATCATGTGGGCCGCGAGAGCAACGCCACCTACGGAGAAACCCTCAACGGCATCCGCGGCGAGACGCCCAAGCACCAGTTTCTCGTGCCGGTGGATCCTTACGTGAGGCCGGGGGACCCGACCAGCGGGCTGCTGCCGTTTGTGCAAGCGACGCCGTTCGGCCAGCCGGGCGAAGGCGACCGGAGCGTGCAAGCCTACAATTTCCGGCTGTGCTTCACGCGCAACCCGGCGAACCGCCTGCCGCTGGAGCCGCCGCCCGGCTACGATCCCGCCCGCTACGAGCTGCTGGGGCGGTATTTCGACGGCCTGAAGGCCTCGAACAAGACCGTGACCATCCACCACTTTCTGAAGATCGACATGGTGACGCCGGAGAAGACCGACATCAACAACAACGGCGGCTTCAGCACCGATTACATCGGCGGCAACCACGGCTACCCGGAAGCGGACCCCGCCGCGCGGCAGCGCCTCCAGCAAGAGCACCTCGATTATGTCAAGGGCTTCCTGACCTACCTGGCGACCTCGCCGCGGGCGCCCGAGAACATCCGCCGCGAGATGCAGCAATGGGGCCCGTGCCGCGACGAGTTTCCCGACAACGGCGGCTGGCCGCACCAGATGTACGTGCGCGAAGCGCGCCGGATGATCTCGGACTGCGTGATGAGCGAGAAGCACTGCCGCCGGATCGAGAATGCGGCCGACCCGGTGGGGCTGGCGGCCTACAACATGGATTCGCACAACTGCCGGCGGGTGGCGCGGAACGGCCTGGCCGAAAACGAAGGGGACGTCCAAGTGCCCCCCATGAGCCCCTATTCGATTTCCTATCGGGCCATCGTGCCCAAGGCGGCGCAGTGCGAGAACCTGTTCGTGCCGGTATGCCTTGCGGCGTCGCACATCGCCTACGGCTCGATCCGCATGGAGCCGGTTTTCATGATCCTGGGGCAGTCGGCCGCCACGGCGGCCGCCCAGGCCCTCGAGGAGGGCCGCCCCGCGCAGCGCATCGACTATGCCCGCCTGCGGGCGCGTTTGCTGGCCGACGGCCAAATCCTGGAATGGACCAAGGGCGCGGTCCGCTCCGAGGGCAACCCGGCCCCGGCCCGAGCAACGTTGTATCACAACCTGAAAGGCATCGTGCTGGACGAGACCGAAGGCCGGCTGACGGGAGAATGGGCGGGAGGCGCGCTAGCCCCGATCGTGGGCGCCGCTTACCTGCACGACAACAACGCCGGCAAGGGCGCCAAGTCGATCGCCTGGTCGCCGGAGATCCCGGAAGCGGGCGAGTATGAACTCGTGCTGCTGGCGCCGCCCAACCCGAACCGGGCCAGCAACGTGCCGGTTGTCATCCGCGTGGGCGAAGCGCCAGCCGTCACTGTGAAGATCGACGAGCGCAACGCTTCGAGCCAGGGTCACTTCCCTCTGGGCAGGTTCAAGCTGGGCCAGGGCAGAACCGTCCAAGTGATCGTGTCGAACGCGGGCACGGACGGCCACGTAGTCGTGGACGGCCTGCAACTGCGGCCGGTGAAGTAAGCGGACGGAGTCGCGGCGCGCAGGACCCGGGCCTGAGACGACGTCGGAAACGCCGGGGAACTCAGGCGGGAGGCGGCTGGGGGGCTTCCGGGGGAGTCGGAGCGGCTTCGGCGCCCGGCGGCGGCTGCACCTGCAAGACGGGCAGCGGATAGCGCAGCTTCATCACATCGTCCACGAGCACTTCCAGATGATAGATGCCGGGCGCGGGAAGCTGGAGTTGCCCGAGGAACGTCAGGTTGGTGGAGCTGTGGGCGGCGTCCTTGAGGGAGAAGCGGATATCGCCCTTGCGCAGGACATTGGTTCCGTCCGGCCCCACCAGGCGCACCGTTTCGGTGAACTGCCCCACGCCGCAAGTCCAGCGGTTGACCACGAACATCTTGAAGACAGTCACCGGCAGTTGAGGCACGGGGATAACGCTGAGGACGCCGACGATGGTGAACATTCCGTTCACTTCGCGGCGGACATCTTCGCAAACCACGGAAAACTGCAGATCGGGCAGGATACGAGTAGGAGTCATGTTCTGAGAGGGATGGGGAAAGCGGGCAGGCAGGCCGCCGCGTCACTTGGAGGCGAGTTCGGCGGCGCGCACGGTGTTCTGCATGAGCATGGCGATGGTCATCGGGCCGACGCCGCCGGGATTGGGAGTGATGCGGCCGGCGACGGGCTGGACCTCGGCGAAGGCGACGTCGCCGACGAGGCGCGAGCCATCCTTGGCGGCGGGGTCGGCCACCCGGTTCACTCCCACATCCACCACCACGGCCCCGGACTTCACCATGGGCGCCTTCACAAACTCAGCCACGCCCATGGCGGCCACCAGGATGTCCGCGCGCCGGCAGTGGCCGGCGATGTCGCGGGTGCGGGAATGGCACAGGGTCACAGTGGCATTGGCGTGGCGGGCTTTCTGGCAAAGAATCGAGGTCATCGGCTTGCCGACGATGTCGCCGCGGCCCAGGATGACCACCTCGGCCCCCTCGGTGGACACGCCGCTGCGGATCAGGAGTTCCTGGACGCCGGCGGGCGTGCAGGGCCGGAAACCGCTGGCATCTCCCAGCATGAGCTTGCCCACGTTCACCGGGTGAAAGCCGTCCACGTCCTTTTCCGGCTTCACCGAGGAGTAAACGAGGGACGGGCGCATTTGCGCCGGCAGGGGCGCTTGCACAAGAATCCCGTGAACCTTCGGATCCCGGTTCAACTGCTCGATCAAGGCCAGCAGCTCGGCTTCGGAAGCGGCTTCCGGCAGCACGCGGGTGTCCGAGGCAATGCCCAAGCGAAGGCTGGTCTTGGCCTTCATGCCAACATAGACCTTGGAAGCGGGATCCTCGCCCACCCGGACGAAGACGAGCCCGGGCTGGATGCCCCGGGTCTTCAGGGCCTCGACCCGCTGAGCCGTCTCCCCGTGAATCTGGTCGGCGATGGCGCGACCGTTAATCAGGTTGTCCATCCGGTCTCAGGGCGCTGAGGTGATCTCGTCCACCGTGATAACCGGGGTGTTGGGCCAGCGCTCGTCGAGAAGCTCCTCGCCGGTGACCAGCACCTTCTTGCCCTTGAATTCCTTGAGCACGATGTTGGTGGTCGGGCTCCAGATGTAATTGATCAGCTTGTTATTGTCGAGGCTGCGCAGCTCGAAATAGCTCGGGGCCTGGATGCTGAAGGAGCCCTTG
>JAKLEJ010000310.1 GCA_022711695.1 Verrucomicrobiota bacterium
ACTTCACCGGCCAGGTGGACAAGCGTGTTTTCTCGGAATCCGCGAACACGAACAACAACCCGCTGGTGAATATCGGGACAGACAACCTGGCGGCGACGAATGTCAACCGCGCGGCGGTGGTGGACATTTACATCCGCAACAATGGGGGAGGGGTTTCGATCAATCACCTCCACTCCGGGCTGACCGCCTACAACGATGCCTGGCACCACATCGCCTGGGTGGACGACAAGGGTTTTGGCCGCCTCTACGTGGACGGGGTGCAGGATACGAACAGCTTCACCTACCTTCGCGGGCTGCTTACCCCGAACATCACCAGCGTGGGCGGCATCATCCGCAGCAACGGCATCGGCAGTGTGTACAGCGGCCTGATCGACGACGTGGCGGTGTGGGGACGCGCCTTGACCCCGGCCGAAGTGTTGGCGGTGGGAGAACAAGGGCTGGGGATCGTTCGGTTGAAAGTGACTGACATCCAAGTCACCGCGGATAGGGTCCATCTGGCCTGCGCCATGACGGACCCGGCCGGAGGGCGGCGCATCGAGGAAATCTCGGACGCATCGGGCTCGAACTGGACGCCCGTGCCCGACGTGATTTGGAGTCTTCCCGCGGGCAACCAGATCACCGCCAGTTTTGCCAGGCCGACTGAAGGCCAGCGATTCTACCGCGTGGTCACCTATTGACCGATGCCCCCTGCGCCCGCCGTCGGCAGCCCCGCAGCTCTCCCTGCGGCGGCGCTCGCTTCTCGTCTCGACCGGGAGCAGGCGTCCCCGCGGACGCTTGCGCACGCGCCCGAATGAACCGATGATTCAGAGCAGCATGACGGACCCCTGTGCAATTATCGGCCGCGCCGTTCCCCTTGCCGGGATAGGGACTCGCGGGCGCGCGAGAACCCGGCGCGCCCTGGCCGCCGTCTTGCAAGCCGCCACCACGGCCGCGATCATGGTTTCGGCCTGGACCGCGCCGGCCGCGATCCGCATCACCGAGTTTCTGGCCAACAACGACGGCCTGGTTCATGACGCCGACGGCGACAGCCCGGACTGGATCGAACTGCAGAACAACTCGGCGGCCCCGGCGGAGCTGGAAGGGTGGCATCTGACGGACGATCCGGCGGCGCCGGCCAAATGGCGGTTGCCGAGGCTGGCTCTGCCCGGCGGGGCCTGCGTGGTGGTGTTTGCCTCGGGCAAGAACCGCGCACTGGCGGGCGGCGAGTTGCATGCCAATTTCCGCCTCAACCGCGAAGGGGGCTACCTGGGCCTGGTCCGCCCCGATGGCGTGACGGTCGAACAGGCGCTGACCTACGGGCCGCAGCGCCGCAACGTCTCCCAGGGAACGGGCCGGTTGGTTGCCACCAACTTGCTGCTGTCTCCCGGGGGCGCCGCCCGGCTGCTCGTGCCGGCCGACGATGCGCTGGGAATGACGTGGACCGCCCCGGCCTTCGACGATTCCACCTGGCTGGAGACCCGGACACCGGTGAGCTACACCCTGGGCGCCTCGACCAATGTGGTTCTGGCCATCGACTTCAACGACCGCGAGTACGACACCTCCGCGCTCACCCAGCCGGGCTTCAGCGCTTTTGTCATCGGCAACGCCGGGGGCCTCACCGCCGCCCAGAACGGGAGCGTCACACGGGATTTCGGCGCGTTCTCCGTCACCCTCAGCAACTCCTCGCCGGCCTTTACCTACGACGACCGGCTGCGCGCCACACCCATTACCAACGGGGCCTTCACGCTGTCGGCGCTCTTCCGGGATTTCGTCTTCTCCCGCGACAACACCGGCACAAGCGGGCTGGATGTCTGGATCAGCGGCCTGGCGCCCGGCGAGGCGTATCTGCTGACGGTGTGGTCGTATGACAGCGGCAGCCCCGGAACCCGAGTCTCGGATTGGTTCGCAAACGGGATCCAGGTCGCCACCAACTACACCTTCAGCGGCCCGACCCTGCCAAGCTCCAACGAGACGAACCGGTTCGGCTTCCCGGCCGTCGCGGATGCCCAGGGGCGAATCCAGATTTCCGGGCGGCGCGACCCTGCCAGCGTGGACGGAAACAATGTGCCGAACTTCGGAGTGTTTCTCAATGCGCTCCAGGTGGCGACCCTGGCCCCCCTGGCGCCTACCAACGGGCTGGCCAGCTTGATGTACGGCCATAACGCCTCGGCTCGTGTCCGGATCCCCTTCATGGTGGCCGACCCGGCGGCGGTTTCGGAGCTGTCGCTCCGCATGAATTACGACGACGGCTTCGCTGCGTGGATCAACGGGCAGCCTGTGGCCTCGCGCAACGCGCCGACACCCCCCGCGTGGAACTCCGCCGCCACCGCCCCGCATGACCCGGCGGCGGTCGAGGACTTTGTCTATCTGCCGCCGCCCGACCTGCTGGCGGCAGGCACGAACCTCCTGGCGCTACAGGGACTGAACGTCGCCGCAGACGATCTGGACTTCCTGCTGGGCCCGCAGTTGCAGGCGCTGAGCGTGACGGAGCAGCCGGATCGATTCTTCGCGCAACCCACGCCGGGAGCGCCCAACGGGGAAGGCGCGTTGGGAGTGGTGTCGGACACGAAATTCAGTGTGAACCGGGGTTTCTACGACGCGCCGTTTTCGCTGGCGGTCACCTGCGCCACTGCTGGCGCAGAGATCCGTTACACCACCAACGGCAGTCCGCCCTCGCCCACGAACGGTTTCGTCTTTTCCGGGCCGATCGCGGTTGCGGGCCACAGCGTCATCCGGGCGGCGGCCTTCAAGTCGGGATGGGTCCCGAGCGACGTGGATACCCATTCCTACGTCTTCCTGCGCGACGTGCTGCGGCAATCGAACAGTCTGCCGGGCTACCCCACGGCCTGGCAAGCCAGCTACCCGGCCGATTACGAGATGGATTCCAACCTCGTAAACCATCCCGCGTATGGCCCGGGGTTGAGCAACGATCTGCGCGCCATCCCCACGCTCAGCCTGGTGAGCGAGCATGACGGGCTGTGGGGCGCGGCCCGGGGCATTTACAATCACGCCACCAGCGTGCATGACCCGGACGCCGGCCAGGATTGGGAGCGCGCCGCCAGCGCCGAGCTGATTCTCCCCGAGGGCACAAACGGACGGACGGCCTTTGCCGCCAACTGCGCGGTGCGCATGCAGGGCAACGCCAGCCGCGACAACAATCGGCTGGCCAAACACTCCTTCCGCCTGCTGTTCAAAAGCGATTTCGGGCCCGCCAAGCTGCGCTATCCCTGGTTCACGAATTCCCCCGTGTCCGAGTTCGATAACATCATCCTCCGGGCCTGTTTCACCGATTCCTGGGCCACCCGCTACTCGGATCAGACGGCCATCCCGGGAGGCAAAGGCACGCGTTACCGGCCCGAAGATTCGCTCTACCTGCGCGATGTCTGGATGAAAGACTCGCAGGCGGACATGGGCCAGCTCTCGGCGCGCGGGGATTTCGTGCATCTCTACGTCAACGGGCTCTACTGGGGGCTCTACAACGCGTGCGAGCGGGTGGACGCGTCCTTCTGCGCCGAACACCTCGGGGGGCTGGAGAGCGATTGGGACGTCCTGGCGGGCGACGCGGTCTATGACTACGCGACGCTCAAAGACGGCAGCAAGGACGACTGGAGCGCGCTGATGGTGGTCGTCAACGCCGGCATCACCAACGAGGCCGCCTACCAGGCAGTATGCGCCCTGGTGGATGTGGAGAACCTCATCGACCACATGCTCCTGCACATCTTCGCCGAAGCCGAGGACTGGCCGCATCACAACTGGTATGTGGTGCACCGGCGCGCGAACGCGGCCCACGGGCTGTCCGCCACCCCGTGGCGATTCATCCCCTGGGATCAGGAGATCGTGCTGGACCAGTTGGTGCGCCGAAACCGCGTGGAGGTGAACAACGCGGACACCCCCGCCCGCATTTACGGCCAGCTTCGCGCCTGGCCCGAGTTCCGCCGCCTCTTCGGCGACCGCGCGCACCGGCACCTCTTCAACGCCGGCGCCCTGACCCCCGAGCGAAACACCGCCCGCCTCCAGGCGCGCGCCGCGCAGATCGACCGCGCGATTGTGGGGGAGTCCGCCCGCTGGGGAGACGCCCGCGAGCTCACCATCGGCTCGAACCCCGGCCACGGCCAGACGTTTACCCGCGACGAATGGTGGCTGCCCGAGTTGCAGAAGCTCTATACCCAGTTCTTCCCGGCCCTGAACGAGACTAACATCGCCCGGCTCCGCGCCGCGGGGCTGTATCCCGCCCTGGGAGCCCCCGAATTTGCCCAGTTCGGCGGCGCCGTCCCCGGCGGGTTCGCTCTGATGATGTGGCAGACCAACGCTCTCGGCTCGGTGTTCTACACCACCGATGGAAGCGACCCGCGGGTCCATGGCACGGGAGCAGTCGATCCGCGCGCCCAGGCTTACGCCGGCCCCGTGCCCTTGAACGCGCCCGCTGTGGTCAGCGCCCGGGTCTTCGACGGAGCCCAGTGGAGCGCGCTGGTCAGCGCCGCGTTCTATCCGCCGCAGGACTACTCCAGCCTGGCGCTGAGCGAGATCATGTACCATCCACCCGACCTGGGCGCGACCAATGGCGACGAGTTCGAGTTCATCGAGCTGCAGAATACGGGCACAAACACGCTCGACCTGTCCGGCCTAACCTTCACCGCCGGCATTGGCTTCATCTTCACCAATGGAACCCGCCTCGAGGCGGGCCAGCGCCTGGTATTGGCGCGCAACGCCGAGGCCTTTGCCAGCCTCCACCCCGGCGCGGCTGCGGCCGGCGTCTATGCCGGCCGGCTCGATAATGCCGGCGAAACCCTGACCCTCTCGCACCCCCTGGGCGGGACCGTCT
>JAKLEJ010000311.1 GCA_022711695.1 Verrucomicrobiota bacterium
CTTCGGCCGCCTTGGCTGCGACGTCGTCGAGATGGTTCTGGCTGACCAGGACGGCTGGGACAGGTACGAGGCGGCCAAATGGCTCACCATGCGCCGATGGCTGGAAGCCAATCCTGGCGACGAACTTGCGAAAGAGGTTCGAGCGAAACTGACCTCGGAACCCGAGCGCTACGCCGCTCACACCCGTGAATACCTGGGCTGGGGGGTGTTCGCGCTGATGCCGCGGTGAGGGCGTCTGGGGAGCGAGGCGTTCCGGGGGCAGAGGGTGGCGCGGAGGGAAGGGTCATTGGGGGGGGCGCTTGTTTGGAGACTGCCGGCGGCTCCCGGGTTGCATGTGAGTTTGGACATGGGAACCAACCATTGATCGGGGTGGTGTTTGGCAGGGAGCAGAGCGCAAACAGCTCTTCCGACAACGGGTCATCCGATCGGTCACCCCCTTGGAAGTCCATTCCATGGTTTGGCTGTTCCTTTGCCCATCGGGCCGATCCGGGGCCTCTCTTGCGCTATTTCCCAACTTGAAGCCCGCCTGGTCGTCGGCCGTCAGGGCGACGCGTACATGGCCAGCACATTCTCCGGGGGCACGTCCGGCTGGATAAGGTGGGCCGGGCCCAGGATGTAGCCGCCGTTTCGGCCCAGCGCGGCGCAGTAGCGCCGGGCTTCGGCGGTCACTTCCCCGGGGGTTCCCCGGGGAAGCAGGCGTTGCATGTCCAGGCCGCCATGGAAGGCAATCCGTCCTCCAAAGGCCGCCTGGAGGGCCTCCGGTTGCATCGTGGGGCCGACGGGCTGGATGGGGTCCAGCGCGTCCACGCCCAGTTCGATCAAGTCCGCAATGAATGGCCGGATCAGGCCGCAACTATGGAAGAGCACCCGGCCGCCCAGGCCGTGGATGCAATCAATCATCTCCTTGAGGTAAGGCGCCACGAACTGCCGGAACATGGCGCCCGAGAGCAGCGGGCCGCGCTGGCTGCCCAGGTCGCTGATGAGCAGGTAGAGGTCGATCCGCCCGCGGGTGATTTCGGCGGCGCGCGTGTAGTCTTCCAGGTAGAAGTCGGTGAACTTGCGGCAGAGATAATGGACCCAGTCGGGCCGTTCGAGGAGGTCGGGAAAGAACTCCTCCCAGCCGCGGGCCAGCGCGGGGCGCTGGAAGACATCGGCAAAACCGTAAAGCAGGGCGCGCCGCTCGTGGCGCCGGCATTGCTCCGGCAGGCCCGAGCGGTCGATCGCGTCGGGAGCGGGCCAGGGAAAGCGCTCCAAGTCGGGGAAGGTTGCCGCCTCGGCCAGCGCGCCCTTCACGTCCTCGCGCATCGGGCCCCAGGGAGTGGATTTCCGGATGAAGCGCTCGCCCCAGAAGTTCTGGAAAAGCCCTCCGCCCAGGGGGCGCTCGGGAGGCGCCGCCGCTTCGAGATGGCGCACATCGACCGCCAGGGCCTCCAGCAGGGATTCGCGGTCCGGATGGCCCGTGTGCGCCAGCAGCCGGTTCCACGCCGGCGGTTCGGCCCAGAAATCGCGCGGGACGCGATCCGGAGCCCGGTGGCTGAGCGCCGCCAGCACCCGCTCGCGAGAGGTCATGGACGGTCTCATGCGCGGGCGGGCCGAACCGCTTTCCGGCCCGCATCGGCGGCCGCTGCTACGCGCGCGCCTTGGCGGACTTGAGGGTCTTGAGCACGCCGCGCATCCACTGGACGCTGGCGGCGGTGTTGTCGTCCGAGCCGTGGCACTCGATGGAGACGGCCCCATCCCAGCCGCTCTTGTGGAGATATTCGAGGCAGCGCCGGATGTTGTCGGCGTTCACGCCGCCGCCCACGGGCACGACCGAGCTGCCGATGCCGGTTTCCTCCCCGCGCGCGGCGGCGGCGAGGTCGGCGCTGACGTCCTTGATGTGGCAGTGAACCACGTATTTGCGCAGGGCCTTCAGGTAATCGAGGGGGTTGTGGCCGGCGATGAAAGTGTTGCCGGTGTCGAAGTTGCAGCGCAGGTGCTCGGACTCGAAATGCTTGAAGAGCCGCTCCATGAAGTCGAGGTCGTTGGTGTAGGGGCCGTGCGGCTCGATATTGATGACCACGCCGTAGTCCTCCGCCCACGGCAGGCATTGGGCGTAATTATCGCAGGTGATTCGGAAGACCTCCTTGCGGGTGAGGCCCGGCGTTTCGAACGCCCCGTCCACCGTGTCCACCATGGGACATCCCAGCTCGGCGGCGAAGCGGATGGACTGCTGCACGTATTGCACGCCGAACGAGGATCCGTTGGGCCCCATCATCGGGTAGGAGCCGTCGATCTGGGTGACCTCGAGCCGTTTCTTCTCGAGGGAGCGCCGCAGCGCGCGCGGATTCGCCTGCAGCGATACGCCCGGGTCGTAGCCCAGGGCCTGGATGAAGTTCTGTCCGTGAATGGCCGCGAATTCGAGATGCTTGATGCCGGTGGCGGCGATCTTCTCGCACGCGGTTTCGAAGCTCTGGCTCAGCGGCCGCCAATTGTCGGTGTGCAGTCCCAGGTAGATCATGCCCGTTTGCTAGGCTTTGCGGCCGCCGCCGTCAAGCGCCGAATCCGCGCGCGGCGGGCGCGGCAGGCCCCGGCGGGCGGGGCAAGGGCGCGAGAAAAAGCCTGCCTTCGGCCCCCGGAGAGGCTAGGATGCCGCGCAATGAACGCGACGGAAGCCAGGACCCGCCACGCGCAACTGGCGGCGGAGATACGCGCCCACGACCGGGCCTATTACGTGGAGGCCGCGCCGCGCATCAGCGACTTCGAATACGACCGGCTCTACCAGGAACTGCTCGACCTGGAGAAGCGCTTTCCGGAGCTGGCGACGCCAGAGTCGCCCAGCCAGAGGGTCGGCGGCCAGCCGCTGGAGGCGTTCCGCCGGGTGACGCATCGGCTGCCGATGCTCTCGCTGGAGAAGATCCGGGCCTCGGACCAGCCGACCAAGGAAGAGGAGCCCGACAGCGAGAAACGGAAGCGGCGGCAGGATGAGAACACCCTGGAGGAGCTGCGCGCGTTCGACGCGACCCTGCGCAAGCAACTGGGCCGCTCCGCCATCGAGTATGTGATGGAGCCGAAGGTGGACGGGGTCTCGATCGGCGCGCACTACCGGCGCGGCAAACTGGAACTGGGGGTGACGCGCGGCGACGGCCGGGCCGGGGACGACATCACCGCCAATCTCCGCGCCATCAAGGCCATTCCGCTGGAGCTGAACTTGAAGGATCCGCCGGAGCTGCTGGAGGTCCGGGGCGAGGCTTACATCGCCCGGGCGGACTTCGAGAAGTTCAACGCCCGGCTGGAGGCGGCCGGGGAGGCGCCCTTTCCGAACGCGCGCAACGCCACGGCCGGCGCGCTGAAGTTGTTGGACCCGCGCCTGGTCGCGCAGCGGCCTCTGCGCGCGGTCTTTTACGCAGTGGGGGCCTGCGAGGGCATTGCCTTTGCCACTCACGCCGAGACGCTCGAGTCTCTGAAGAAGTTCGGCCTGCCGACCCAGCCCGAGTGGTGGCTTTGCCGGGGAATCGACGAGGTCCTGGAATGCTACTCGCGGCGGGTCGTTTGCGGCTACCACGAAGAGAAAGACCTGCGGTCGCGGGTTCCCTACGACATCGACGGGATCGTGCTCAAGGCGAACTCGATCGGGGACTGGGAGCGCCTTCCCTCGAAGGCCCGCGCCCCGGGCTACGCCATCGTCCACAAGCCCATCCCCTGGATCACGCCGGCGGAGACGCGGCTTCGGGCCATCACCGTGCAGGTGGGGCGGACCGGGGTGCTCACCCCGGTGGCCGAGCTCGAGCCCGTCTTCGTGCAGGGCTCGACGATCGCGCGTGCCACCCTGCACAACGAGGAGGAAATCCGCCGCAAGGACATCCGCATCGGCGACACGGTGGTCATCCGCAAGGCCGGCATGGTCATTCCCGAAGTGATGGAGGTGGTCCAATCGCGGCGGCCGCCCGGCGCGAAGGAGTTCGATTTCCTGGCGCACATCGGCAATCGCTGCCCCGCCTGCGGCGGCCCGCTCGCCCGCGAGAAAGTGTCCGCGGGCGACAAACAGGAAGTGGCCTGGCGCTGCCAGAACGTCGGGCAATGTCCGGCCCAGAAGACCCGGCGCATCGAATATTTCGCCCAGCGCAAGGCTCTCGACATCGAGTCGCTCGGCGGGATCGTGGCGGAGAAGCTCGTGGACAGCGGCCTGGTGAGCGAACCGCTGGACCTGTTCGCCCTCGAGCTGGCGCCGCTGGCCGCCCTGAACCTTGGCTCGCCGGAGGAGCCGCGCGTTTTTGGCGAGAAAAACGCCGCCAAAGCCATCGAGGCCTTGCGTCGCGCCCGCTCGCTCCCGCTGGCGCGCTGGCTGTTTGCCATCGGCATCCCGAACGTGGGCGAGCAGATCGCCTACGAGCTGGCGCGGCTTCACCGGGATTTCCAGGACCTGGCCGACTCCGGGCTGCTGCGGGAGATTCAGGCCGGCGACAAGGCGTCTCCGGCGCTCCTGGAAGAGCTGCGGAAGCGTCTGGAAGCGAACCCGGGCCTGCGAGCGGAGGCTGAGGCCGCCCGGCAACGGATCGGCGGCGAGATCGCCCGGCTGCGAGCCGAGCTGGAGGACGCGCTCAGCCGGATCGAGCAGGGCGCAGAGGCTGGCGCGGAGGACCGGGCCGCCCTGAAGAAACGGCGCGACAGCCTCAAGGGGCGGATCAAGACGTTGGAGAGCAACCTGCCCACGGCCGGGCTCTCGCAGGAGATCGGAGCGGTGGTGGCGCGGAGCGTGCTCGAGTATTTCGGCTCGGCGCAAGGGCGCACGCTGCTGAAGCGCCTGAAAGAGCTGGGCA
>JAKLEJ010000312.1 GCA_022711695.1 Verrucomicrobiota bacterium
ATCCGGTTTCCCAGGCGGCGGCCAACCAATCTTACCTGGACACGGCGCGGAAGGTGGCGGACGGCCTGGCCAGCGCGCTGACCGCCGCCGGAAAGTCTTCTGAACCCCGCAAGAAGCGAATCGCCGAACTTTGGAGGAAGGCGGAAGCCGCGGCGCCGCGCTGACGCTCCGGGCCCTCCGGGTGAGGGGGAATCCAGCGTTCAGCCGCAGAGAATGCGGCCGGAGCCGAGGATTTCCGCTGGCAGGCCCGGGGCAATCCTTGTAGGGTTAGCGGGCGTAGCGTCATGCGGCAGTTCGTTACCATCGCAGCCAACACATTCATGGAGCTGGTCCGGCAGCCGGTTTTCCTGCTGCTGATGACCGCCTCGGCGGCTTTCTCGGTCTTCCTGGCCAATGTGCCCTACTTCGGGTTTGGCGACGACCCCAAGCTGGTCAAAGACTCGGTGCTGGCGATCATGCTCTTGTCCGGGCTGCTGGGCGCGGTGCTGAGCGCCTCCAGTTCGCTGGCGCGCGAGCTGCGCACCGGGACCGCGCTGGCGGTGCTGGCCAAGCCGGTGGGCCGCGCGCCGTTTGTCCTGGCAAAGTTCGCGGGGATTGCCGCGGTGCTGGGCATTCTCACCTTCGTGAACCTGATGGCGGCCCTGTCCGCCAGCCGCATGGCCTTCGACGCCTACGGCGACGCCGACACCCGGGCGCTGGCGCTCTGGGGGACGGGCCTGCTGCTGGCCTACGCCGCGGGAGGATTCAGCAACTACTTCCTGCGGCGGCCTTTTACCTCGGATGCGGTGTTCGCCCTGGTCCTTTGCGCGGCCCTGGCGTTCCTGGTCAGCTCGGCCCTGCCCAAGGCGGACCCGACGAACCGGGGCGACACCATCGGGGCGTTCGCGCGAGTGGATTGGCGGCTGATTCCGGCGGCGGCGCTGATTCTCTTCGCCCTTTGGATTCTGGCGGGCCTGGCCCTGGCCAGCGCCACGCGGCTGGACTTGATTCCCACGCTGGTGGTGTGCTCGGGCTTTTTCCTGATGGGGCTGATGTCGGAGTATTTGCTGGGGCGCCTGGCGCGCGAGGGCTCCTGGTGGGCTTCCCTGCTCTTTCCCGTGCTGCCCAACTGGCAGCTCTTCTGGATCGCGGACGCGCTGGGGGAGGGCAAGTCGGTCCCGTGGCTTCGCTACCTGGGCGGGGCTTTCGGCTACACCCTGTGCTACGTGGGCGCAACCCTGGCGGCGGCGCTGTGCTTGTTCGAAGACCGCGAGCTCAGTTAGACTGGGCGCGAGCGATGACTGTAAGATCATTCAATTAGACCATGGACCCGAACCGACAGAAACTGGGTTTGGCCGGCCTGCTGCTCCTGCTGGCCGCGGGCGCGGCGGTTTTGATTCTGGGGCGGACCGCCCACTCGCTGACGGCCCTCGTCGCCGCCGTTTTTGCCTGCCTGGGCCTGCTGGTCACAGCGGTGAGCGTCTTCCAGATGCGGCTCGAGGAACAGGAGCGGCTCGAGAAGCTGGAATTGGACGAACTGGCCAGAAGCGCTTCTCCCGGCTCCAACCTTTTCGCCTCCGAATCCGACAGCCTGCGGGCGCGCCGCACGCGCGAGCAATTCGAGAAATACGTCGTGCCCGGTTTCACGGTGTTGCTGCTGGGGGGCGAGATCGCCGCGGCGCTGCTGCTCTGGCGGCTGCTGGCGCGGCCCGTGGAAAGCCCTTTTCAAAACCACACGGTTCTGATGGCGGTGGCAGGGCTCTTCGCCCTCCTGCTGTTCATGCTCGGCAAGTACGCGGCGGGGATCGTGCGGATCGAGAAACACCGGCTGCTGCAGCCCGCGGCCGGTTTTCTTCTGCTCAACGCCTACGTGTGCCTGGCGGTGGCGGCCACGGCCGCCGCCGAATGGGCCGATTTTCGCTGGGACCCGTGGGTAGGCCGGGGGCTGTGCGTGGTGCTGGGTTTGATCGCGGCGGAGACGCTGGTGGGGCTCGTTTTCGAGGCCTACCGTCCCCGGCTCAAGGGCCGGCAGGCGCGCCTGCTTTATGACAGCCGGCTGGTGGGTCTGCTGAGCCAACCGGAGAGCCTGGTGACCACCCTGGCGCACGCGCTGGACTACCAGTTCGGCTTTCGGGTCTCGGAAACCTGGTTCTATCGCTTTCTGCAAAAGGCCCTGGCGTGGATCGTCCTGGCCCAGGCGGCCATCCTGCTGCTCTCGACCACGTTTGTGATCGTCGAGCCCGGCGAACAGGCCCTGCTGGAGCGCTTCGGCAAGCCCGTGGCCGGACGCCAACTGCTCGGCCCGGGCCTGCATTTCAAGCTCCCCTGGCCGATCGACAAGACGCACCCCTTCCGCACCGATCAGCTCCAGAGTTTTCTGGTGGGGATTGTCGTGGACGAAAAAGCGGCGGAGAAAGCAGTGCTGTGGACGGTGGGCCACGCCCGGGAGGAGTATAACATGCTGGTGGCCAGCCACGAGCCGGCGATGCTGACGAACCTGGACGCGGGCAAGCGCATTCCGGCGGTGAACCTCCTGGCGGTGAATATTCCCGTGCAATACCAGGTGACCAATCTGCTGGAGTGGGCTTACAACCACGCCGAAGCGGGCAAACTGCTCGAACGCCTGGCCACGCGCGAAGTGGCGCGCTACCTGGCCAGCGCGGACATCAACGAGTTGATGAGCCGCGGGCGCAAGCCGGCGGCGGAGGAACTGCGGCAGAGCATCCAGGCTGCCGCCATCAGCCACCGCCTGGGCGCCCGGATCGTCTTCCTGGGTCTGGCGGGCATTCATCCGCCAGTGGAGGTGGCCGGCGCCTACGAGAAAGTCGTGGCCACCATGCAGCAGGCCGAGGCCGGCATCCTGGCCGCCCGCGCCCACGCGATCGAGACCAACACCGTTGCCGTGGCGGCCGCCTATCGCAAGGAACAGGAAGCCCTGGCCGAGAAACTCCGGCGCGAGCGGGACTCGCTGGCGCGAGCGGCCGCCTTCAGCAACCAGATTCCCGCCTTCGCGGCGGCGCCGGCGGTTTATGCCACGCGCGCCTATCTCCAGAGCCTGGCCCAGGCGGGCGCCGGGGCCCGGAAGTACATCCTCGCCGCCACCAACACCCACGACGTGCTCCAGTTGAACCTGGAGGACAAGTTGAGGCTGGACCTGCTCCGGGCCACCGCGCCCGCGGCCGAGCCCAAGGCCGG
This sequence comes from Verrucomicrobiota bacterium, assembly GCA_022711695.1. Taxonomy (GTDB): domain Bacteria; phylum Verrucomicrobiota; class Verrucomicrobiia; order Limisphaerales; family JACRJZ01; genus JACRJZ01. Next base: position 3,175 of record JAKLEJ010000312.1, read on the forward strand.
CGCCGCGCCCAAGACCCCATGATCTTCAATTCCGCACGCTCATGAAACAGAATCCATTCGCGCTCATCGTCGGGACCGCGCTGCTGCTCGTGTTCGGCGTCCTGCTGTTCGTCTTCCAGGTGCGCCAGTCGCAGGTGGCGGTCATCACCACCTTCGGCAAGCCCACCCGCGACATCCTGCAGCCGGGCGCCTATCTCAAGTGGCCCTGGCCGGTGCAAAAGGCCTACAAGCTCGATCAGCGCATCCAAAACCTCGAGAGCGCCTTCGAACAGACGCTCACGGCCGACGGTTTCAACCTGCTGGTCCAGGTTTACCTCGGCTGGCGCATCAGCGAGCCGAAGGCGTTCTTCCCCAAGTTCGCCAGCGGAACGGTGGGCGAGGCGGAAAAGGCCCTGCGCTCGATGGTCTCGACGGTCAAAAACGAGGTCCTTGGCACTCATCCCTTCTCCCACCTGGTCTCGACCGACTCCAGGGAAATCCGCTTCGCCCAGATGGAGGAGGAGATGCTGAGCCGCATCCGCGAGCAGGTGCGCGCCAACCAGTATGGAATCGAGGTCGAGTTCCTGGGCATCAACCGGCTGGGCCTTCCCGAGAGCGTGACCCGCGAGGTGTTCGCGCGCATGGCCTCGGAACGCCAGGTGCTGGTCTCCGACATCCAGTCCAAGGGCAGCGCCAAAGCCATCACCACCCGCGCCGACGCCGACCGCGAAAGCGCGGCCGTTCTCTCCAAGGCGGAGGCCGAAGCCACGCGCATCCGCGGCGAAGGCGAGGCCAAAGCCGCCGAGTCGTTCGCGGTCTTCAACCAGAACACCAACCTGGCCAACCTGCTCTTCAAGCTGCGCACCCTGGAGCAGATGCTCAAGGACAAATCCACGCTGATCCTGGACCCCAACACGCCCGGCCTGGACCTGCTGCACACCCCGGCCGTTCCCCACAAATAGCATGAGCGCCGACCACCCCGCTTCCCCTCCCCCCGAGCCGCCGCGGGCCCCGGCCCCGGTGGAGGACGCCGCCGGGCAGGCCCTGGCCGAAGCCCTGCGCAGCAGCTTCTTCATCGTCAAGATCCTGATGGCCGTCCTCGCGGTCTTCTTCCTCTGCTCGGGCATGTTCACCGTCGGCCCCCAGGAGCGGGCCATCCTCCTGCGCTTCGGCAAGCCGGTGGGGGTGGGCGAGCAGGCGTTGCGCGGCCCGGGGTTTCATTGGGCCTTCCCGGCGCCGATCGACGAGGTGGTGAAGATCCCCGCCGGGCAGGTGCGGGTGGCCGCCTCGACCGCCGGCTGGTATGCGACCACCCCCGAGCTGGAGGCCGCCAAAAAGGAACCCCCGCCCGGGGAATCGCTCCAGCCCGGCGTGGACGGCTATGTGCTCACCGCCGACGCCAACATCATCCACGTGCGCGCGACGCTGCGCTACCGCATCGTGGACCCGGTGCGTTTCGAGTTTGGCTTCACCAACGCGCCCGGCTTCATCACCAACGCCCTCAACAACGCCCTGAACTACGCGGCGGCGCTGTTCCCGGTGGACAGCATCCTCACCCGCGACGTCACCACCTTCCGGGAAAAGGTGCGGGCGCGGCTGGGGCAGTTGATCGGGC
>JAKLEJ010000313.1 GCA_022711695.1 Verrucomicrobiota bacterium
AGCCACTTGTAGGCGCCCACAAGGTTTGTCGCCGTTCCCTCGCCCTTCCAGAGCAGAAATCCCAGGCGCTCCTGGGCGTTGCCGTTGTCCTGCTCGGACGCCCGGGTGTGCCACCGAACCGCTTCCTCGAGATTCCGAGCCGTCCCTTGCCCCAGTTCATAAGCCAGGCCCAAATGATACTGCGCCTTGGCGTAGCCCGCTTCGGCCGATTTGCGAAACCACACCACCGCATTGCTGGCATTCTGCGGCACGCTGTCCCCGTCCCGATACTTCCGGCCAAGCTTGTACTTCTCGATCGGATCGCCGGCTTCAGCCGCCGCCTCCAGGGACTGGATCTCCTTCAAATCGAACCTGGGGGGAGTGGCGGACGCTACGGCCGGCTTGTCTTTGCATCCCCCCAGGCACAGAAGCGTTAAAACCCCCAGTCCAGAGAGGAGCATCAGCCTTCGGGATGCGTTTGTCATGCGGCGGACGATAAATGCACTCCGCCGCCGGTTCAAGGATATCCTCCGCGGTCCGCCGTTGGAGCCTCTGTGTTGCGGAGGACCGTGAACCGCGCCATCACACAGGACGGGTACGCAGAAAGGCCGGGTTTTCACCCGGCCTTTCCGCAACATGAGAACAAAGCGCTAAACGTCACACACCACGCAACTGCGCTGGCTACAGACAACGAGCACACGATACGGCGCCGCAGACACACGCCTTGCTGTCCCACACACTGGAGCAGCTACTGCATTTTCGTATCGTCAACACACCCTCACGTTAGCGGAATCCGATTTCCTCGCCAGTCACCAATTCTGGGGACACTGGGGACTTGGCGCGTATCGTACCGTAAGTAATTCATGAAAAGTAATATAAGCCGTAATCAAGTCCGCTTTCACCCCCGTTTTGTTCGACTCTTGCCGGCTGGCTGTCGGCCAGATGAGGTCGTCAAAAGCGCTTTTGGTTAGAGCCTGCTTTCCCCGCTCCGTGGCGTGGCTTCGCTGCGGATCGGACTGTTGTCTTGTCGTCTCCGAGTCCGAATGGCCCCGACGGGCTAACCACGGAGGAATTTCGCCACCGCTTCCGTCCGCGTCCGCACTTGGAGCTTTTCGTAGATGCGGCGGATGTAGGTGTGGACCGTTTCGTAGCTGATGCCGAGCTTCTCGGCGATTTCTTTGTAGAGGAAGCCCTGGCTGAGGCAATCCAGCACTTCACGCTCGCGGGGAGAGAGGTCCTCGGCCGGTTGGGCGGCGGAAGCCGGGGAGCGCTGGAAAGACAGAACCACCTTGCGGGCGATGTGGGCGGTCATGGGAGAGCCGCCCTGGCTGACTTCCCGGATGGCCGCCAGCAGTTCACTGGTGGACGTGCGCTTGAGGAGATAGCCGGAGGCGCCCGCCGCCAGCGAGTTGAAGATGTTGTCGGTGTCCTCGTACGCCGTCAGCATGACCACCTGGGTCTGGGGGAGGATCTGCTTCAACTGCCGCACGCACTCGACGCCATTGATCCCGGGCAGATTGATATCCATCAGCACCACAGCCGGCCGTTCCGAGGGCAGGGCCTTCAGCGCGGCCTCGGCCGTGGCGTGCTGCCCCAGGCATTGAAAGCCTTCGGACCGGCTGATGACCCGCGCCAGCGTGCCGCGCAACTGGTCGTTATCCTCGACGATGGAAACCGTGATTGGCATGTTGTGCTTGCGTTCCAGCCCGCAATGAATCCCGGCGTTGCCCCTGAGAATTATCCCGCCCGCCCTTCCGAGTCAATGCATCCGCAGGCGCGACCGTCGCCGTTCTTGACCCCGGCCCGGCGGGAAGGAAGAGTCTCGGCGTCACGGACCGCTCCTGTGCGGGTCTGCGACGCCAATCGGATGAGTGCGATGAACTTGTTGAACTGCCTGGCGGCGATCGGGCTTCCGCTGGCGATGCCGGCTCTGGCCGGCGCCGCCGCCGCCCCCGAAGCCGGGACCCTTTGCAGCCGTTCGATCCGTGTCCAGTTCCCGGGAACTGTGGCGGTCACCAACCGCTTTGGGCCGCAGCCCCTGCGCTTCCGTCTCCAGGCTCTTCCGGCGCTGGCGGCGCCCGGGGATACTGCCAATCTCCTCCTGCTGAGCGCTGAACCCGGTTTGCTCCTGCAGGCGCCCTCGGCCTCGGGATCGGCCACCAGCCTGGTGGCCGGCCGGCTGGTTTTCACCGCGCCCGCCGCGCGTCAAATCCAGGACTTCGGCGCCCCGGCCCTTCGCGCGACCCTGGGGCCAACAAACCGCGCGCCGCTGAACTTGCGGCGACATCGCGCCTTGGCGATCTGGCTTGAACTCGATGGTCCGCCATCCTCAGAGCCGCTGGCGCTGGAGGTTCAACTCGAGGCAGGCGGCAGGACCGTCCAGTTTCCTCCCATCCAGCTCGGGTTTTCCGGCGCCAGGACAGTGTTGCTTCCAGAGGCGGCTGACGAACCGGCTCCGGCGGGGTCCGCCGCCGGCGGTTTCGATTACGGCGCGGTCTCGGCGCTGAGCTTGCGATGGGCGCCGGGGCGAGCCGGGCCGCCGCCGGCCTGTCGGGTTCGGCGCATCGAGGCGGTGGCCGAGTTCGACGGACTGCTGATGATGCCCGAGCTGACCATCGATGAAACCCGGCTCGTCATCACGGCGGCTTTGCGCACGGGCGATTCGGTGGAATTGGGCGGCGACGGACGGCTGCGGGTCTTCGACGCCGCGGGCGATCTGCTGACCCTGATGGACCCTTACGGGGGCGTGCCCCGGCTGAAGGGCGGAGTGAACCATGTGCGGTTGCACAGCGCCGAACCCGCGGCGGCCCGGATGACGCTCATCACCCGGGCGCAGGAGCCTTAGCCCGGGCTTCCCCGGAAGGATTTCGGGCCGGAATCGGGGCGACTCAACCGGAGACGCGCCCGCCCGCGCGGAAGAAATCGATGGTCCGGCGCAGGCCTTCGGCCAGCGCCACCTTGGGTTCCCATTTAAGGCGCGCTCGCGCCAGGGCGATGTCGGGCTGACGCTGCCGCGGATCGTCTTTGGGGAGCGGCTTGAAGACGATGCGGCTGCGCGACCCGGTCGCCTTGAGAATCTCGCGCGCAAACTCCAGGACCGTCAATTCATGGGGATTGCCAATATTCATGGGACCCGGATGCGTTCCCATCATCAGCCGGTAGATTCCGTCAATGAGATCGGAGCAGTAGCAGAAGCTGCGCGTCTGGCTGCCGTCGCCATAGACGGTGATGGGCCGGTGCGCCAGGGCCTGGCCGATGAAGGCCGGGACCACCCGCCCGTCCCGCATCCGCATCCGCGGGCCGTAGGTGTTGAAGATGCGCACGATCCGGGTGGGGATGCGGTGCTCGCGCTGGTAGGCGACGGTCAGGGCCTCGGCGAAGCGCTTGGCCTCGTCGTAGCAGCCCCGCGGGCCGATGGGGTTGACATGGCCCCAATAGGCCTCGGTCTGCGGGTGTTCGAGTGGGTCGCCGTAAACCTCCGAGGTCGAGGCCAGGAGAAACCGCGCCCCCTTGTGTTTGGCCAGACCCAGGGCCTTGTGCGTTCCCAGCGAGCCCACCTTGAGCGTCTGGATCGGCAACTCGCGATAGTCCACCGGGCTGGCCGGCGAGGCAAAATGCCAGACGTAATCCACCGGGCCGGCCAGGAACAGGTATTCCGTGACGTCCTGTTTGACGAACCGGAAGTCCGCCCGCCCCGCCAGGTGCGCGAGGTTCTCGATCTTGCCGGTGACGAGGTTGTCGATGGCCAGCACCTTGTGGCCTCGATCCAGCAGCAGGTCCACCAGGTGCGAGCCCAGAAAACCCGCCCCGCCGGTCACCACCGAAACCGGCGGCCGGCCGGCCCGGGGGCGCGCCCCGCCGGCCGATTTCCGCGGTTGCCTTGCAGCCATCTTCAGCGGGCCCCCTTTCCCAACAGCACGATCGGGATGGTTTTCACGAGGATGAGAAAATCCAGCCACAGCGACCAGTTGTCGATGTACTCGAGGTCCAGCCGCACCCACTCCTCGAAGCTGGTCACGTTATTGCGGCCGCGAATCTGCCAGAGGCAGGTCAGGCCGGGCTTGACGCTGAGGCGGCGCCGATGAGCCGACTCGGGAAAGCGTCTCACCTCGTCCAGCGGCAGCGGCCGCGGTCCCACCAGGCTCATCTCGCCGCGCAGGACGTTGAGCAGTTGCGGAAACTCGTCGAGGCTTGTCTTGCGCAGGAACCGCCCCACGGGCGTGACCCGCGGATCGTTGGTGACCTTGAACACCGGGCCGCTCATCTCGTTGAGGCGTTCCAGCTCGTGTTTTCGCTGCTCGGCGTCCGAGACCATCGAACGGAACTTCAGCATGGTGAACGGCCGGCCGTTGAGCCCGCCGCGCTGCTGGCGGAACAGGACCGGCCCCGGCGAGGTCAGCTTGATCGTCAGCGCGATCGGCAGCAGCACCGGGCTGGCGATCAGCAGCAGCGTCAGCGCCCCGAAGAAATCGACGAGGTCCTTGATTACCTGCCGCCACGAGGCCTCGGGCGCGCTGCGGAACACCAGGGTTGGCTGGCCCAGAAAATCGTCGAAGCTCTTGCGCGAGATGCGGGGATTGAAGAAATCCGCCACCAGCCAGACCTGCACCCCCTCCAGTTCGCACAGGCGGATGAGGTGGTCGATCTGCTCCAGGTTGGTGTGGCGCGAGTGGATGATCACGCCATTGGCCGAATGCAGGTGCAGCAGTCTCTCCAGCACCTCGGGCTGCGCCTCGTCCAGGCTCAGTTCGGCCACGGGATCGATGCCTTCGTCTCGCGCG
>JAKLEJ010000314.1 GCA_022711695.1 Verrucomicrobiota bacterium
CCACAGAAGCAATGCAAGAGAACGAAGGTTTCCTGAATGCCGGTCTGAATCCGCAAGCAGCCTGCCCTGGCTGCTGCGCTCCGGGGATGCATGAGGGCCGGGGGTTGCCTGCGCGTGTGATGCGGACTCAGGCCTCACCACGTCACCGGCACGGCCATCTTCTTTCCGAACTTGTTCTGGTAGAAAATCTGCCGGTGCGCCAGCCCGTATTCGTGCACCAGCTTGGTGATCTTGACGTCGTAGCAACAGTACTCGGCGATCTCGATCAGCTTGCCCTCGGCGTACCAGCGGATGGCCTGCAGCCCCTCGCTGGTCTTCTCCACCCCCAGGGAGGCCTGCGCGATCGAGTCCAGCGACAGCCGGAAGTTCAGCGTGCGCGACAGTTCCACCATCATGTCCAGCGTGGGCGTCTGCTCGGGATCGAAGAAATCGTTGTGGCCCACCAGCACCTCGTAGTCGAACCGCAGGATGTTGTAGCCCACCACCAGGTCGGCCCGCCGCAGCTCGTCGATCAGCTCGTTCACCTGCCGCTCCCCGTAAATCCGGTAGTCTCCCCGCGCCGTGCTGAACGTCACCCCCACGCTCATCCGCATCGCCCGGATGTTCCCCCAGCCGCCCACCTCTTCGGCGGACTTCTGCGTCTCCAAATCGAAATAGACGATGTTCTTCATGCCGTGATCGACCGCCCCTTTGTTTAGCCCGGCTCCCCGCGGAACGAAAGCCCGGACTGCTCCTTTTATTTCGGGTCCGGCTTCCGCCCCGACTCCCGCTCGCCAAAGGCGATGTTCGCCCCCAGCACCAGCTTGCTCTTGAAATCGTCGCTCAGCTCCGGCGACTCCCACACCTGCGCCGTCAGCTTCAGCAGTGTTTCCCCGCTCATCGGCACCGTCTCCAACAGCACCCGCATGAACCCCGTCAAATCGCTTTGGGAAACGTTGACCGGTTTGTCGGGGCGCGTCTCGGCCGCCGGCCGGGGCTGGCTGGCGGTTGTCTGGTCAACTATAGGAAGTTGCCCCACGCCGTTCTCCAACCACTCCAGCGGCATCGAAAACGCGTCGCAGCAGTTCCTCAAAAACACGTCGCTCGGATTCTCCCTCTCCCCGCTTTCGAGCCTGGAAATATAGCCTTTGGTGACCCTGCAGCGCTTGCCAAATTCCTCCTGGGTCAGCCCCATCTGCGCGCGGAGCCAATTCAGCCGCTCTGAAAATTGTCGTAGTTCAGGCAACTTATTAGTTGACAAAACAACCCCACGAGTTGTCTAGTCAACAAAAGTGTCGCATGAACCCGGAAGAAAATCGAGAAAAAAAGCGCATCCGGCCCAGGCTCAGCGGTTGTCCGGTCCGGGCAAGCCTGCCGCGGCGGTTTCCCGGCGGGTTGCCTTGGGGCCGAGGAAGCGGCGGACGCCGGGGTCGGGTTGCCTCGCCGGGCGGCGGCGCTGGAGAGTCAACATCCATCGCAGAAACCATGAGAAACCAGGCTATGACAAGAGGGTCCGCCGGGCTTCGGGCGCCGGCGTCGCTGCGGAGCGCGCTGGAGCTGGCGGAGGAATACCGACGGCGGCTGGCGCCGGCGTGCGAGCGGCTCGAACTGAGCGGCGCGCTGCGGCGTCGGCGATTCCAGTGGAACACATCGGCGCCGGCGCGGCTCGAGTTTGTGGCGGCGCCGCGCACGGAGACGCTCTCGCCGGGCGGGGGCGGCTGGCCGGCGTGGGAGCGGAATCGATTGTGGCTGGCCGTGCAGGAGTGGGCGGCTGGCCGGGAATTCACGGCGCTGGGCGGGGAGCGCGCCTGGGAAGCGCGGGGCTGCTGCCGGCTGCTGAACGACAAATGCGAGCTGGCGATCTGGCTGGCCGCGTTGCCGGCGTTCGGGAGCGTGTGGCTGTGGCGCACCGGCAGCCGGGCGCACATCGAGTGGCTTTGCGAGCGGGCGCGCCGCCGTCGGGCCGTGTGGACGCCGCAAGGGGGCCTGTGCGCCGGGCTGCGCGTTCACGCCGTCGGCGAGGAGGAAATCTACCGGGGGCTGGGCCTGCGGTGGGTTCCACCGGAATGCCGCGAGCCCGGTCTGTTCGAGGGCGGCCAGTTCGAGCTGCCCGGGGACCTCGAGGCCTGAAGCGATGAACGCGACGGATAGCGCGGGGGAGGGCGGGCTTCGGCTGGCGCTGCACCCGCGCACGCGGCTGGTCACCCTGGACTTTGTGCGGGCGGCCTGGGGCCTGGAGGTGGAAGGGGTTTGGGCCTGCCTGGAGTCGGGCCGGCTGCGCTGGGTGTGGGACATCTCGAGGCGCGCTCACGGCTGCGGCGCCGCCCTCGAGCCGGGCGTGCGCGAGCTGCGCGTGTGGGCGCTCGAACTGACGGCCCCCGAATGGTGCCATCGCCTGGCGGATGAGCAGGTCCTGGAGGCCGTGCTCGGGACCGGGCCCGCGCAATGGCGCGCCGCCGAGGTGGCGCACTGGCTGCTCTGCTCGCGCGCGGCGCTCAAGCGCCTGGTGGACGCGGGCGAGCTGGCCGGACCGATGCGCGGGCGCACCCGCTGGGTCACCCGGCCCAGCTTGTCCGCCTTTCTGCGCCGCCGTCGCCTGGTGTGAACGAGCGTCCTCGCGAGCCGTGGATATGGAATGCGCGGGTGGGGCTGAACGGAACCACGAAGCGTACGAAGGCCACGAAGACGAGCAGCCGCGGATGGACGCGGATCGACGAGCAAGAGCTGGCGCTCATCGCTTCAGCCCCGTTTGCCAGTCCATGAAACCGGGTTAGGCCCGCCCCTGAGGTTGCTTGAGGTCTCAGCCCGGCCTTATTCCTCGAGGAACAAAGCTGGGCTCACGCGGAAGTGCTTGGCGAGCCGCGTGACATGATCGAGCGTCAGCCGACGCTCGCCACGCAAGATCATCCCTCCCAGGTTGCGGCTGGCCCCCAGGACCCGGGAGAGGTCCGCGGCGCTCATGCCGCGCTCCGCCATCAAGTGCGCCAATACGCCGGGCGCCTTGGCCTTCGGCCATTTGACCTCGTCGGCATCGTAGTCCGCCACCAGGTGGCCCAGCAGTTCGAAATAGTCCTGCTGGTCGGGTGTGAACCGGTCGGCGTGCAGCGCCATCGCTTCCACGATTTCCATGGTGTTCTCGTAGTCCACACGGTCGCGGATCACGCGCGGCAGATGCGCACGGCAAAGGCCCGCATAATCCGCAGGCAGCCGCGCAAAAGTCGGTTTGGTCCTGGTCTTCATAGCTCTGCTTTCCACTTGCCTTTGCTGTACTCGGCGTGCGTCAGGAAGCGCAAGGTAAACACGCATTGGGTGTTGTAGTGGATGGCCGTGATCAGGCGAAAATCATTTCCGCACACGTTGAACACCACCACGGCGCCCCCGCTGGCGACGCGAACGGCATCCGCGCTGGGGTAATGCCGTCGCACGTCGGCGAGGTTGTTCCAGTGCGCCGCCCTCGCCACGGCGCGCCAGTGGGTCAGGTAGCCGGCCGCTTTGGGAAAGTCCTCCGCAGCGTCTGCTTCGCAGCTTTTCATGACGCCCTCTTAAGCTCGCGGTAGGACTTCCTGAGCAGATTCTCGACTTGCCCCCAATCCGCGTCCTTTCCTCCCGAGTCACGCAACTCCGCGGCCTGAGCCCTGAGGCGCCCGGCCTTCACGAATCCCTGAAAGTCCTTGCCGTAAAGAAGGCCATACAGCCTGGCGATCTTCTCTCCCACCTCCTCTGCGGAATTCTGCCCCGGCGTGCGGCGGGCAACCCACCACGCCAGTTCCGCCCTGGCCGCTTCCTCGGGATCGAAGCGCGCATCTGCGGCCTGCTGGATGCGGCTGTAGGCCCTTGTCAAATCCGGCAGACAAACACTGTCGTGATCGCCGCCGGCCGATCGGAACTTCAGGGCGGCGCGGGCAAACAGTTCTCCGACCTCCCTGGCCTCGAACAGCGACAGGCCATGATGACGGCGCAACTGGGCGATCAACTGCAGGCCCAAATCCGTCTCGTTCCCGGCATAATAGGCTTGCCACATGCGCGTCTCGGCCCGCGCCACCTTGTCGGCGTCGAACGAGGGGCGTCCAAACACGAACCGGAAGACAAACACGGCGAAGACCAGGGCAACCGCAAGAATTCCCCATCGCACGAAGCGCCCGCCGCTTTCACGTTGTCGCTGCATGTGTCTTCCTCAAGGCGAACGTCCCGGCTTGCCGACGCCGGGCCGATGATGTCCGAGTATCATCCGAGACGCGATCCCGGTGTTGGGCGCAGTCGGCTTGGTGGCCGCTTCAGGCGAACTGCGCCACTGTCTTTGTCTGTTCCGGATGTTTGCCACATGCAAAAAAGAAAAATGTGCCCTCCGCCAGCGGCTTGCCTGGCAGCACGCCTCCAGGAAGTTGCAGAACCAGGCTCATCCGCTTTCCGCACTCGCCGCATTCGGGGAACTCAGCATCTTGAACCCAGGACGGACTGCCCCCGATGCGCGCCTGGAACATCGGGTCGAACTCGAACGTCTCGGCGCCAGCCGCAAGCAGATAGGCCAGGAGTTCCTTCGGATATGAAGCGCAAACTGCGGCGAGTGCGCTCAGCAGTTCGGGATCGCTAGCGATATACTGGCCGGGAGAGAATCGATTGCGGGCCTTGCCGCTCTTCGTCAGGCGCCGGGGCACAGGGACAACCCGATAGACCTTTCCTCGAAGAACCGGCTCCAACGCAGCCGAATCGGAGAACCGAAACGCCACCTCGGAACCAACCACGGCCGTTATCGCCCGGCCCGCCCAAGCTTC
>JAKLEJ010000315.1 GCA_022711695.1 Verrucomicrobiota bacterium
AGCGAAGGTGATGGCGAGCGGCAGGGGCGAAGCGTCCGGGAGCGTGAACGGATGGACGCGCACCGTCAGCTCGAACGAACAGGCGGCGGTTTCCGCCACGAGCAGGTCGATTCGGCCTTTGTAGGTTCCCGGGGGCTGGTTCTTGGGAATTCGGACCCGCACCCAGAAGGCCTGGGCGTCGCCGCGCGCAATATCCGCCTCGCTCATGAAATCGAGGATGGGATCGGGCCACCAACCCACGTGGGAGGTTCCGTATGGGGGCCGCGCGGCGGTTTGCACGTAGCCCACGGGCGGCGACTGAACGCATTTCCGAGGAAGCGATGTCCCCGGTTCCGAAACGAGGTCGCTCACGCGCAATCGCACGCGTTTGAGGTCCCGGGCGAAGGGCGTGACCACCACCTGGAACGCCTCCTTCTCGTTGCGAGCCGCGCTGACCTGGAAACGATTGGTGACGGCGATCGAGACTGGAACCGCTCGAGGCAGCACTTTTTCCATGGAGGTGGCAGCCCCCACCGCCAGGCCGCCGGCGAGATCCGAATCCCGCTGGACCTCGTTTCTCACAGTCTCGAAGGCAGCTCGGAACGCCGCCTGCGATTCCAGCCGGCGCAATTCGCCGGGCAAAGCCGCCAGCGCAGCCGAGCCGCCCAGGAGACCCGCATCGGCTCGAGCCACCAGGCCGGCATAAGCGTCAAGTGAGCGCTGGGCCTCCAGCGTAGCCGTCCTGACCCAATCGCGCAGGACCGGGGTCGCGAGGACCATCCGTTCCATGCGAGCCCGGCAATCGGCCAATTCCTTGCGCGCCGCGGCCAACCGCTGCTCCTGCACGCGAGCGTATTGAGCCAGGAACCCGGTTGGAGGCGGCGCCGCCGCTTCGCCCTTGCGCAAGAGAAGGAAACGGTCCAGGAACAGCTTCATGTCGCCGGGCGGGCGTTCGGTGAAGAAATGGATCACGCGGATGTCCGCGGGGTTCACGCCGGCCTGGACCAGGCCGGCCAGCGGCACGACGACCTGCGCGTGGCCGAAGGGCTCGAACGCCGCCTGGTGCGCCAACCCTTTGCGGACGGGGACCTTCGAGTCGCTGACGAAGAGCATCAGGCGCTGGGGGTCCCGGCCGGGATTGGTAACGTCGAAGACCAGGCGGTCATAGCCGGTCCAGTTGGTGGTGGGCGGGTTGGCCTCGAAGGCCGGCCATTCCGGAAGGCCGGCCTTCCAGGCCGGCGCTCCAAACGCCAGCGCGCGCCGGCCTGACGTGGCGTAATCCTCGGCTAGCTCGAGGGTTTTTCCCGGTCCCAGCGTGGCCCGCCCTTCGTCGTGAAGCGCCTTCAGATCGGCGTCGGCTTCGAAATCGAACAGGACCTCGGCGCCCGAAGCCGCGCGGGGGAAGCCGGTCAGGGACAACAGCACGGCGGCGGCGGTCAAACGGAGGAAGCGAGGGGTTGCGTTCATAACGGGTTTTTTCGTGAAATGGCGGATAAGACAGCGACAGGGCTGCGCATGGACTACGGTCGAGCAGCCGGCGCGGGTGTCGCCGGCAAGGCCGCCTGAGGCTTCATCGCGGCATCCGCCTTTTCAAGGCGCGCGTCGCCCCAATTGGCCACATCCGAGTTGAAGCCGTCGCCGGCGTCCGTGACCACGAGGCGAAGCTCGCGCGCGCCCCCCAGAGGGACATCGACGGTCTTGACCTCTTTTAGGCCCTGCAAAACGCCGCTATCGAAAAGCGCGCGTCCATCTGCCAGGACCTGGAAGACCACCGTGCCGCCGGCCTCGCCGCCGCCCACCGTTGCCCGGAACCGCGCGTAGGAGCCGTCGAGCCGGTAAACGATCTCGGAAGGCGCGTGAGTCCCCAGGCCCTTGCGACAGGTCTTGCCCCCGAGCTGGAGCCGGCGTCCCTCGATGTCCCGGTCTTTCCGCGGCAATCCATCCTGGTTCGGGCTCCACCCGGCCCGTGCGGAGGCCCAAGGCAAGTCGCTCAGATAAACCTGGCCGTCTCGCGGGGCATTAGTGTCAGCGACTTTGCGGGCCGGGGGCTCCGGCCATCGGGCGGGCCGCCGTTCGATTTCCGAACCGGCGGCCGAGAGCAAGTCCTCGCGTGGCCGGCGGCCCAGTTCGCTGTGCACGCCGCGCAGCAGTCCCAGCAATTTCTGGTAGTCCGGGTCTGTGGTGTCGGCGAAAACGGCTTCGTCGCAGCGCTCCCAGCCGCCGGCGGCGCGGGCCAGCGGGGCCATCAGGGCGCGACTGGACGCCGGCGCGCGCCAATCGAGGGACAAGGCCCAGGTGTCCCGGCGGCCCTCGGCGCCCCCGCCATGGCATCGGGCGCAACGGCGGTTGGCGATTTCGCTGAAGGCCTTGCGGACGGAAGTGGAAAACAAATGACGGTCGCCGCGGCTGCTTTCGTAGCGGTCGTAATAGACGCCGTTGGCGTCGATCCAGGCGAACAGCCGCGTCCATTCCTCCCGGGTCAGTCTCGTGTCATAGTGGCCGGCTTCCAGGAGCCGCGTGAGGGGCGAGACTTTCGAGCCGTAGGTCAGAGGCGGCCGGGGGAGAACGTCGTCCGGATGATCCCAGCGCATGGCGTTGGCGGTGGACAGGAAGGGCAGCAGTTCTTCATAGGCCACGTTGAACTGATCGGTAAGGTCGTCGGTCAGGATGACGTTGTTGGCGGGGCGGTCGTAAGCGTGGCAGCCCAGGCACTTCCGGTTGAGGATGGGCTGGATGTCGCGGAGGAAACTGAGAGTGCGTTCGCCCCAGGGCGGCGGCAGGGGACGACTGGGAGCACGGGCCGCCGCCAGCACGGGCCGGTTGGGCGGAGCGCTCGAGCGCGACTCATGACACCCGGCGCAGGTGCGCTGCTCTTCCGGTTTGAGGCAGACGACGCTGCGCATGCGCTGGATCTCGCGCTCGCCGGCATCCAACGCCTCGAAATAGACGTTGCGATTGGCGGGGACCACGAAAAAGGCGGAGCCGTCCTCCTCGACCGGGACCAAGCCGAGGATGCGCTTGACGGTGTAGATGCCGGTGGCGGCGGTGACCACCACGCCGCCTTCGGTCACGCCCTTGCGGGGCACGTCCTCGATGACGCGCAGGAACCGGACCTGGCCGCGCTCCACTCCGGGGAGGCCGTGGTACACATCCATGAGCAGCACCTCGGCCTCGGCCGCGGTCGCGTCGGTGCTCGGCGGCGCGGTCGGCCGGGCCAGCGGCATTGGACGCGGGGTCAAAGGCACGGGCTCGGCCAGCGAAATGGCGGGATCGCGATGAATCAGCGCCAGGTTCCCGTGGCGGTCGCCCAGGTAAAGCGCCCAGGATTTCTCCAGCCATGGAACCACGGTGGGCGTGTAGGAGCACAGGTAGAGTTCCTCCGACAGAGGCCAGGGATCGCTGAACCATCCGCGGCGGCTGTCCTCGATTTTTTCGCCGGTGACAGGCACGCCGGGGGTCAAAATGGCGATGGGTTTCTCGCCATCGACGCCCTGGTCCACGTCCACCAGGCCGATTGGGCCGTGGGTCTGGCCGTGGTGGGCGGTGAAGAGCGTCATCACCTTGCGGCTGCCGGGAACCGCCCGCGGGAACATGGCGACGTTGGGGCGGAGGGTGGCGTTGCCGTAGAAGGGCGCCACCATGGTCCCATCCGGGTTCGCGGTGAAGAGCTTGTGCAGCGAGGTGACCGAGCGCTCGTTGTACTCCCACCGGCTGTAAACGATGCGTCCATCCGCGAGCACGCTGGGATTGAAGTCGTTGAAGACGTTGAAGCTGAGCTGCCGCGGCAACGCGCCGTCCGCTTCCATGACGAACAGGTTGGCGACGTGGCGGTCGCCGCCGCACATGACAAAGTGCTCGGCCCGGTCCGAGGTGAAACCGATCTGGCCGGCGGGCAAATAGAACGGCTCGCAGTCGTTCTTGGGCCCGCGGGTCAACTGCCGCAGCCCGCCGCCTTGCACATCGGCCTCATAGATATGATAGCTCTGCGGCTGTTTCCATTTGTCGGAGCCGTTGCCGAAGGAAAAGAGGAATCGGCGCGCGTCCCAGTGGAGGCAAAGGTCCCGATAAATGCCCTCGCCCAGGCTGTTGACCAGGGCGGTCACCCGCCCGTCGGGCCGCACCGGCGTCAGCCGGCAGATTTCGCCGCCCGGCCGGTTGAACAGATGGTGGGCGTCCATGAACGGCTGTTCCGAAAAGTAGGGTTTGCGCCGGACAAACAGCAGGGTGTCGAACGGGAGGCGCCGGAGAAGCAGCGTCTCGCGAAGGGCGCTCGTGTTCTCGAAAAGCTTCCGCCACTCTCTCCCCTGCCCTGCTTCCGGCTGGCCCTCCCGGGCGGCGGCAAGCAGGGCTCCGGCTTGCGCGCGCAGCCGGGCGAGCGTCTCCAGCGCGTCCGCATCCGGAACGTCCGCAAGCATCTGTTCCAGGCTTCGCAAGACCGCCGGGACGTTCTCGACATGCGCCAGAAACGGCAGCCACCAGTTGCGATCGGCGACGGCCAGCTTGAGCCGGAGCGCCTTCCCCCCGGGATTGGCCAGGCGGTAACCGAGGGCGCAAGGGCGCGTCTGCCCCGCCGGAATCGACAGGCGCTCGGCGGCAACGGGGACATCGGCGGAAGGCTCCACGAATTCCAAACCGACCGCCAGATCGAGGTCGCGTGCGCTCACGTTGGCAATCTCGGCGCGGAGGGTATTGGAGCCCAGACCGGGGTCGAACGGGGTCGCGAGACTGATGGCGAAAGGCGCCGGTTCCGGCCGGAAGGCGAGGAAGCCGT
>JAKLEJ010000316.1 GCA_022711695.1 Verrucomicrobiota bacterium
CGCACGTTGAACGAATACTGGGCCACCTGCGAGATCGCCGGCGTCGCCCTCGTGGACATGGCCGTCTGGCACTGGCTCTATGACCATCCCGAGGCCACACCCGCCAGCCTCAAGCAGGCCGCGCTCGACATCGCCCGCGACACCTGGAACCGCTTTCACGCCCCGGTCTTCCGGAAGTCCGACGCCACCCTGCTGGCGGTCTATTCCCACATGATCCGGGACATCCTCTACCTGCCCGATTACCCCATCGGACACCTCATCGCCATTCAGATCGACGAGCAGATGCGCAAGGCGGGCAGTTTCGGCGCCGAGTTCGAGCGCGTGACAAAGTACGGCAACGTCACCCCGGACATGTGGATGCGCCATGCCACCGGCGCGCCCGTGAGCGCCGAACCGATGCTGAACGCAGCGCGCAAGGCGCTCGCGGAGCTGTGAGTTTCTGCGCCGGCCTGGTCCCAAGGTCTTGACCGCGCTGGCAGCCGGGTCCGATCCCGAGAGGAAAACAAAAAAGGGGCGCAAGCGGCTGCTCGCACCCCTTCTGAAACCGAGTTTTGAGCTTTAGGCCCCCATGCCGTCCTCGAACGAGCCTGTGGCCAGCGGGAAGACCAGGTTGTTCTTGACGTACTGGATGCCGTTGGCGCTGGTGGCGTCCAGGTCCCGGTAAGCGCTCTCGGCCTCGACGATCAGGGGGGCGGTCTTGGTCCCCATGATCTGGCAGTAGCGCTGCGGATACCCGACGTGCGCCAGCAGTTCCACGTAGCGAACCATGTTCAGGTCGCCGGAGGGGATATCGACAAATTGCATGGCCCGTTTCTGCCAGTTGCCTTCCATCATGCGGAGCGGGAATCCCGGGCGAATGACGTAGTTCTTCACGTGGCAGGCGTTCACCCGCGGCCCCACCTTGAGGAAGCGCGTCTCCCAGCTCTCCCCTTCCCAGCAATGGGACGGATCGGCGTTCACCGCCAGGCACTTGTCGCCGTCGCAAATCTGCACCAGCATGTTGAAATCGTCGGCGCACATGGCGGCGGTGCCGGGGTGGATCTCGTGGCAGAGATAGATGCCCCGCGCGTTGGCTTCCTTGCGGATCTTCGCGGTCTTTTTGACAAAGCGCTCCTGGCCCTCCTTGAACAGGTCATACCCGGGCCCGGCAAAAAAGCCCCACGGATAGCCGGTGGCCATCTCCCAGCCGAAGGCCACGCCCCAAAACATCGGCAGAATCCGAATCTTCAGTTCCGCGGCCAGATCGAAGAGTTTGAAGAGGTAGGTTTCGGCCCATTTCTCGATCTCGGCCGGCGATTTCTTGGCGACGTCCGCCGGGATGAAGGGGCGGATCGTCGGGCTCTCGGTCCAGGCCGTGGTGTGCACCCAGATCGGGCAATGGCAGGAAATGCCATCGAGGGTCATGCCCCGCTCCTCGAACAACTGCTTGATCTCCTTGGCGCTCTTCAAGCCCTTCTCGGATTGGAGCATGTAGTTCGACGGCTGCACGCCCGTGGCGCCGGCCGCCTTGGCGTAATCGAGAAACTGGGCGAGACTCTTGGCCCCGTGCTGGGCGCCTTCCACACTGGGATGAAAGATATTTTGTGCCATAATTTTATCTGACTTTAGTGCTACAATTTGTGGCGCCATTAAAGGCCCTCCCCCTCAGAAAGCAACAGAAAAGCGCGGGATGCGCGGTTTTTCCGAGCGGTTCTTCCGGGGTTGTCTTGCGTTCGGGGCTCTGCCATTCTCAGGGGCGCAACGCCCGATGAACGCCGCACGCCCCGCATGAACACGCGCCTGAACCGAAGCCGCTTTCTGAAGTCACTCGCCCTCGGAGCTGCGGGGCTGTGCGCGCCGCAGGCAGGCGTCCGGGCCTTCGCCGGCCCCGGGGAAGACCAGGGGGCGCCGCGCACCCTGATCGACACACACACCCATTTCTACGATCCCAGCCGGCCCAAGGGCGTGCCCTGGCCCCCGGCCAGCGATAAGGTCCTGCATCGCACCGTTCTGCCCTCGCATTACCGTCAACTGCCAAAACCCAGGCCCGTGACCGGAACCGTCGTGGTCGAGGCCAGCCCCTGGATCGAGGACAACCAGTGGATCCTCGACCTGGCGGACAAGGAGCCGTTGATTGCGGGTTTTGTGGGCAACCTCAGTCCCGGCCAGGCCGGCTTCCCGACCCACCTCGAGCGGTTCGCCGCCCATTCTCTCTTCCGGGGCATCCGCCTGCGGCCCGCGCCCGGCCGCGCGCGATGGGAGGACAAGAAGTTCGTGGCCGATCTGCGGCTGCTGGTCACACACGATCTCTCGCTGGACCTGGTGGGCGGGTTGGAAATCCTGGAGTTGGCGGGCCGGCTGGCATCGACGACGCCGACGCTGCGGATCGTCATCGATCACCTGGCGGGCGTGCAGATCGACGGGAAGGCGCCACCCCGGGCCTGGATTGAAGCGTTGCGCGCGCTGACCGAGCACGCCCAGGTTTGTTTCAAAGTCTCCGGGTTGGTCGAAGGGACTGGCAAACGCGGGGGCGGCGCTCCCACGGACACCTCGTTCTACCGGCCAGTGCTCGACACCCTCTGGGATCTTTTCGGCGAGGACCGTTTGATTTACGGAAGCAACTGGCCGGTGTGCGAGCACTACGCCTCTCTGGAGACGGTGCAGCGCCTGGCGCAGGAGTATTTCGCCACAAAAGGCGCCGCCGTCCTGGACAAGGTATTCGCACTAAACGCCCGTCGGGCCTATCGGTGGGTCCGACGCGACCCCTCGAACCGTTGATATCTGGACACGGCCCGGTTCGACGCGGGTCGGGCGGAGGACGGCGCGAATGGCCAAATGCGCGTTGACTTCCGTGGGGAATCCATCTAGTCAAACCTGCGCGACGCAGGCAGGCAACTCGGAGGGTGGGATTCCCTTGAGTTTTGATGAAATCGAGCAGCACGCCGGAAGAAGTCCTGGCAAGAGGGTCTGTGACCCCCTGGATGGCGCGGCTGATTCCCCTTTCCATTGCGGGCGCCAGCCTGCTGGCCGGCGCGCTGGTGATTCTCATCCAGGCCCGCACGGCGGCACGGCTGGAGGTGCATCTCCTCGAAGAGGATCGCTTGCGTCTGGAGAGCACCCTGCACCACGCGCAGGATTACTTCGACGCGGTCTATTCAACGCTGCTCTTCATCAGCCTGGACAGGGACGTCCAGGCACGCCGCCCAGACTCGCATCCCGCTCTCCAGCGCGTCTTCGAGCACCAATGGGAACACCACCGGCTGGCGGAAATCTATGTGGTGGAGCGGGACTTCGACGGAGCCGCGCCGCCTTTTCAGGCCTTCGAGCGCGACTCCGAAGGAATGTCCATCGAGAAGACGCACTCGCTGGAGCGGGAGGCGCACGAGTACCGAATCCAGCGCAGCCAGATCGCCCGATTCCTGGCGGATACCAACCTCCCCGCCTTGATCAGTCCGGAGATTCCTCTGTGCGTCAACGGCCCCGACGGGCGCCCCGCCACGGGACTGGTCTGCTCGCTGCCGATTCTCTCGCCGACGGGCCTGGTGGGGATCGTGTCCGGAATGGTGCCCACTCACACGATCCTGGAGGTGTTGCGGGTGGGAGCCGCGGGCGACTCCGCCATGCTGGTCAATGAGCGGGGGGAGATCTTCGGCGGCCCGCACACTCACGGAGAAACTCGCTCGATGCTCCAGGGGCTCTCCCAAACGGAACAAGGACTGGCGCGCTTCTTTGAAAGCGCGCCGGACCGTTTCTCCCTCGGAAGCCGGGTCGCCTCTTGGTCGAAGATGACTGTCTTCCCCGGAACCCGATGGTGGCTGGTGCTCCTGCGCGAGCGGGACGCTTACAAAGGGATCGGGAAGTTCGCCAGAGAGACCGGCCCGGTCCTGCTGGCGGCAGCCATCGTTTTGGCCGGCGTCGCACTGGGGTTGCTGGTGCGCGCGCACTCAAGACGCCTCGAGGAGCAGGTGACCCATCTGCGCGAGCGCCAGGCGCTGGAAGACCAAATGCAGGAGATCAGCGAGCGCGAGCAACGCCGGCTGGGGGAGTCCCTGCACGAGGATCTGTGCCAACGGCTGAACGGCATCCAGGCAGCGAGCAAGGCGCTCGAAAAACGGCTGAAAGCGGCGGCAGGCCCGGAGAAAACCCTCGCCGGCGATATCGCGGCCGAAGCGCACGAGGTCCTCACCCGCGCGCAGACGATGGCCGATGAGCTGCGGCCGGTCGCCCTCCTGGACCAGGGATTGGCGGCGGCCCTCGATCGGCTGACCCGACACACCCAGGCCCAGTCGGGTCTTCCCTGCCGGCTGCACGCAGAAGAACTCCCCGAGACGCTGGACCCCGGACGCGCCACCCATCTTTACCGGGTGGCCCAGGAAGCGCTGAACAACGCCGTCCGGCACGCGCGAGCCAGCCGGATTGACGTGACTCTCTCGGTCGGTCAGGGCGAAATCTGCCTGACGGTCGCGGACAACGGGCACGGGATGCCCGAGACGGCCGCCGCCCAGCCTGGAATTGGCCTGCGCATGATGCGCTCCCGCTGCCAGCGGGCGGGCTGCCGGCTGACCATCACGTCTCCCCCGGGCGCCGGAACGGCGATCGCCTGCCGCTGTCCCCTGCCGTCCGAAATCGGCTCCCGAGCCGAGCCGCCCCCCGGCGCCTGAATCGGAGGCCGGCGCCTGGCGACGCCGCCTCAGCGAGGCCCGCCCCGGAAGCCCCTGTATCCCCTGCCCTTCCGTTCCCACACCTCCACCAGGCGGGCGCAAGATTGA
>JAKLEJ010000317.1 GCA_022711695.1 Verrucomicrobiota bacterium
GGAGCGGCGAGATGGAGGGGCCGACGTCGGAGCAAGGTCAGATGCGCCCGCGCTGGCGGGCCGCTTCGTAAAGGAAGGCGGCACTCGATCTGATTACCTGCAAAGAGGGCGTTCTTCCATGCCCCCCCTGCCCTGCCATGACCTCCGCCGCCGCCCTGATCGACACCCCCGCGCCAGCCTCCGCAATCCACGCCATACCTGAATTTAGCGAATACACATGACGATCGTCAGGCTCATGCGCTAAATTGGCTGGGGCGGCGAAGTGGAGGGTTTGAGGCCGGGGCGGGGTCAGATGCGCCCGCGCTGGCGGGCCGCTTCGTAAAGGAAGGCGGCACTGGCGCTGGCCACGTTCAAGGAATCGACATCCGGCGGCATGGGGATGGCCACGCAATCGTGGCATTGGTCCAGCACCTGGCGGCTGAGCCCCTGGCCTTCGCTCCCAAGAACCACGCAGCAGTCGCGGGTGAAGTCGGCCTGAGCGAGGGTGCGGCCGGCGCTGTGCGGGTGAGCGGCAATCACGCGGATGCCCCGATCGCGGAGGCGGCAGAGGGTTTCGGCAAGGCTGGCGACCTCGATGGAAGGCAGCCGGAAGATCGTTCCCATCGAGGCGCGCACCGCGCGCCGGATGAAGGGGCTGCAACAGGTCTCGCTCACCAACACGGCCTGAGCGCCAAAAGCGGCGCAGTTGCGGACCAGCGCGCCCATGTTGAGCGCATTGGACATGGCCTCGGTGGCGGCCAGCAAGAGCGGGCGCGCCGCCGCCTCCAGGAGGTTCTCCAAGCGCGGAGGGGGCGGCACCCGGCCCACGGCCAGAACCCCCTGGTACATGGAAAAGCCGATCAGGGTCTCGAGCAAGGGCTTGCGGCCGACAAAGATGGGGATGTCTTCCGGGCGGTCCTGAAGCAGGCGGTGGTAGTCATCAACCCATTTCTCCGGCAGCATGACGGACACCACCTCGAGCGGGCTCTCGATCAGCCGGCGCACCACCTTCTCGCCCTCGGCCACGAAGATGCCCTGGCGGCGGTGCTCCTGCTGGTAGCGCATGGTCCGGTAGGGCTGCAACTCCGGCAGATCGAAGGACTCGATGGGGTGGATCGTGGCCATGAGCCAATTCCGGCGCTACCGTCGGCGCGCCTGCCATTCATTGAGCTCGCGCTCGCCGTTCGAGGGCATCGGAGCCAGGCGCAGCGCCTCCATGGCTTCGCCCAGGAAATGGAGCGAGCCGGTGACGACCAGCAGCGGAGGATCTCCCGCCCGACCGAGGGCCTCTCCGAGGCTCGAGCAGGCCTCGGCCGAGACCGCCGGGTTGGCCGCCTGGCAGACGGGAACCAGGTCCGCCGGAAGGGCGGTCCGCTCGCTGGCCACCGGAGCGATGCAGATGCGCTCAGCCAACGGCGCCAGCAGCCGGCACATGGAGGTCCAATCCTTGTCCTTCATCACGCCCAGCACCAGCACGGGTTTGAGATCGGGAAAATACTTTTGCAAACCGGCCCGAAGCGTCTCGGCGCCGGCGGGATTGTGGGCGCCATCCAGAACGATGACGCGGCCGGACGCCGCGGGCGCCACCTGGAAGCGCCCCGGCCAGCAGACGGTCTGGAGGCCCTCGCGCAATGCCTGCTCGCGGACCGGCAGGCGCGGGGCCGCCACGCGCGCCGTGGCCAGCGCCAGCGCGGCGTTCAGGCGTTGATGATCGCCCAGCAGGGGCAGTTCGAGGTTGTCCAGGGGGGGGCGGCTGGCGTCGGGCCAGGCGACGACCGACAGCGGCGAGCGCCGACGCGCGGCGGTCTCGCAAATCACGGCCAAAGCCTCCGGCGCGTCCGTGGCGGTAACCACCGGCACACCGGGCTTGATGATGCCCGCCTTCTCGCGGGCGATCTCCGGGAGGGTATGCCCGAGCCATTTTTCGTGATCGAACTGGATGTTGGTGATGACGCTCGCCAGAGGCGTCACGATGTTGGTGGCATCCAGACGCCCCCCCAAACCGGTCTCCCAGATCACCAGGTCGCAGCCCTGCTCGGCGAAGTAGCACAGCGCCATCACCGTCACGATTTCGAAAAACGTCGGGTGTTCCTCGGCGGAAAACTCGCGCAGCCAGGGCTGGACCCTTTCCACCAGCCGGGTGACCTCGGCGGCGGGGATGAGACGCCGATCGATCTGAATGCGCTCGCGAAAGGAGACAAGATGCGGCGAGGTGTAGAGGCCGACTTTCAGGCCCGCGGCGCGATAGATGCTCTCCAGCATGGCGCAAGTCGAGCCCTTGCCGTTGGTGCCGGCCACATGAATGAACCGCAGGCTCCGTTCCGGATGGCCGGCCAGCGCGGCCAGCCGCGCGGGATTGTCCAGCGCCAGCTTCGCTCCAAACCAGCCCAGCCGATACAGGAATGCGATGGCGTCGGGATAGGTCACAGGGCGTCGGATCGATGGACGTTCGTCCCCGGAAAGCGGGCCAAGCCGACGCACGCGGTCCCGAGTGTGAACGGCCGGGAGCCGCGGGCGTCTCTGCCGCAGAGCGGCTTCATTTGGATTTCTTGTAGAGCCGGGCGTGGGCCGCGGCGATGAAGCCGCTGAAAAGCGGGTGTGGCTGATGGGGTTTGCTCAGGAATTCGGGGTGGAACTGGCAGGCCAGGTAGAAGGGATGGCCCGGAAGCTCGAGTATCTCCATGAAGCGGTCATCGGGCGTGGTCCCGCTGAAGACCAACCCCGCCTCCTCGAACTGGCGCTTGTAGGCCACGTTCACCTCGTAGCGATGGCGGTGCCGCTCCTGGATGAGGAAAGCCCCGTAGAGCCAGGCGGCCTGGGAGCCCGGCTTGAGCTGGGTGGGCTGCAGCCCCAGCCGCATGGTCCCGCCCATCTGCGTGATTTTCTTCTGTTCCTCCTGCAAATCCACCACGGGGTGCGGAGTGGCCGGATCGAACTCCTGCGAATGCGCGCCTTCGAGGTTGAGCGCGTGCCGCGCGAACTCGATGACGGCGATCTGCAGGCCCAGGCACAACCCCAGGTAAGGCAGCTTGTTTTCGCGGGCATATTGCGCGGCGAGGATCTTGCCCTCGATGCCCCGCTCGCCGAAGCCGCCCGGCACCAGGATGCCGCCCAGGCCCTGGAGCGACCCCGCCGGCCCCTCCTTCTCGATCTGCTCCGCGTCCACCTTGACGATCTCCACCCCGCAGTCGTTGGCGATCCCGCCGTGAATGATAGCCTCATAGACGGACTTGTAGGCGTCCTGCAAGTCGATGTATTTGCCGACCACGCCGATGCGAGTCCGGTGCTGAGGAGCGATGAGCTTGCGGATGATCTCCTGCCAGACGGACATGTCCGCCGGAGGGGTGGCGAGGCCCAGGTAGTGGCAGATGAGCTCGTCCACCCGCTCCCGCTGGAGCATCAGCGGCACTTCGTAAATGGAGTGATCGACGTCCTTCTCCTCGATCACGGCCTCGACCGGCACGTTGCAGAAGAGGGAGATTTTCTGGCGCAGATCTTTCTCGAGCGGACGGTCGCAGCGGCACACCAGCACCTGGGGAGTGATGCCGATTTCGCGCAGCTTGGCCACCGATTGCTGGGTGGGCTTGGTCTTGAGCTCGCCGGCGGCCCGAATGTAGGGCACGTAGGTGACATGGACAAACAAGGCGTTGGAGGCGCCCACCTCGAGGGCGAACTCGCGGATGGCCTCGAGAAACGGCAAGCCCTCGATGTCCCCGGTGGTCCCGCCGATCTCGGTGATGACCACGTCCGCCCTCGTCTCCGCGGCCACGTCCCGGATGCGCTTCTGGATTTCCTCGGTGACATGGGGAATCACCTGCACGGTCTTGCCCAGATACTTGCCGGCGCGCTCGTTCTCGATGACAGTCAGGTAAACCCGGCCGCTGGTAAGATTGTTCAGGCGGGTCAGCTTGCAGTGCGTGAACCGCTCATAATGGCCGAGGTCCAGGTCCGTCTCGGCCCCGTCGTCCAGCACATAAACCTCGCCATGCTGGAATGGGCTCATGGTCCCCGGGTCCACGTTCAGGTAGGGATCGAACTTCTGCAGCGCCACCTTGAGCCCGCGCCGTTCGAGCAGGGCGCCGATGGACGCCGCGGTGAGCCCCTTGCCCAGGGAACTGACCACGCCCCCCGTCACAAAGATGTATTTGGTTTTCTCGGGTTTGTTCATACGGACTTTCTTCGGGCGGCCGCCGTCCTACCCGGCGCCCTCCCGCAGCAGCTTCTCGACCCGCGCCACGTCCTCCGGCGAGTCCACTCCCACGCTCTCGTAATTTACTTTCACCACCACGATGCCGACGCCGTGTTCCAGAGCCCGCAACTGCTCGAGCTTCTCGGCCTGCTCGAGCGCCGAGACCGGCCACTGCACCAGCCGCAGCAGCGTCTCCCGGCGGTATCCGTAAAGGCCGAGGTGTTTCATAAAAGGAAACGCCGCCAACTGTTCAGTTGCCGAACGACTGGCGGCCTCGCGCAGGTACGGAATCGTGCGCCGCGAGAAGTATAGCGCCCGGCCCTGGAGATCGGCAACGACTTTCACCACGTTGGGATTCTCATGGTCCTCGGGGCTGCGAATGGGGGTGGCGGCGGTGGACATGGGGTGCTGGTCAAGGGCGCGGGCCACGGCGTCAATCACCTCGGGCGCGATCAGCGGTTCGTCTCCCTGGATGTTCACCACCGCATCGCAGGAGCAGCGCGTTGCCACCTCGGCAATCCGGTCCGTGCCGCTGGGGTGGTCCGATCGGGTCATCTCCACCCG
>JAKLEJ010000318.1 GCA_022711695.1 Verrucomicrobiota bacterium
AGACGCATGCCGGCGGGCAGGACACCGACGGCGCCGTGGTTTGCATGGTGGACGAAGGCTACACCGAAGGGGCCGGCATGTATCTCGAGGGCAACATCGTCTTCGACGCCGAGAAGCTCGTGCGGGGGCAGACCGCCTCGCTCGTCACCTACACCAACAACCTGTTGCCGCTGCTCTGGACCGGCCCGGGCGGCGCCAACTTCGACGCCGACCCGCTCTTCCGCCAGACGCCCGTCCTGGCCGACACTTACTTTGCCAACTGGACCGCGGCCCAGTCGCTCAAGGAGTGGTTGAGCCTCAAGCCGGGATCTCCGGCGGCCGGGGCCGGGCCCAACGGGCGCGATCTCGGGGCGGCCATTCCCATGGGGGCCTCGATCGCCGGCGAGCCGCCGTCCGTCAGCAGCCGGACCGACGCGCTGCTCACGGTGGGGTTGAACCGGCGGGGCAGCGGCATCCCCTCGAGCGGGTGGCCCCTGGGCTCGGGCTATACCCACTACAAATGGAAACTGGATGCCGGCGCCTGGAGCGCCGAGCTCCCCATCAGCGCGCCCATCGCGCTCAACAACCTCGCCGTCGGCCCTCACCAGGTGCAGATCGTGGGCCGGCGCGATTCCGGCAGCTATCAGAACGACGCCGTCTATGGCCCCGACGCCACCGTGACGAGTTCGCGAGTGTGGACCGTGAATCCGACGGCTTCCCCGGTGGTGCTGAACGAGCTTCTGGCGGCCAATGTGACGGCCTACCCGCATCAGGGAACGACGCCCGATGTCATCGAACTGCGGAACCTCTCGAGCTCGGCGGCCGACGTGGGCGGATGCCGGCTCACCGACGATCCGCTCGATCCGGACAAGTATTTACTGCCCGCGGGCGTCCAGATTCCGGCCAACGGATACCTCGTTCTTTTTGCCAACCTCCCCGACGGCACGCCCGGCTTGCACACCGGCTTCGGCCTGAGCAAAGACGGCGGAGCGCTCTATCTCTACGACAGCCCGGCTCGAAGTGGCGCGCTGTGGGACTCGATCGCTTACGGGCCGCAGATCACCGACTTGTCGATCGGACGCGTCGCGGATGGGAGCTGGACGCTCACTCAGCCGACCGTCGGTTCGGCCAACCGGGCCGCAGGCCTGGGAGACGCCTCCACGCTTAGACTGAATGAATGGCTGGCTGCGGGACAGACCTTCAACAACGACTTCATCGAACTCTACAATCCCGACCCGCTGCCGGTGAGCCTGGGAGGACTCTATCTCTCCGACGAGCCCCGCGGTTGGCCGGCTCGCCACCCGATCGCCCCGCTCAGCTTTGTCGCCGGGCGCGGCTTCGTCGTGTTTTTGGCGGACGGGCAGCCTGAGCTCGGCCCCAATCACCTCAATTTCGGCCTGAATCCCGACCTGGGAATGATCGCCTTGTTCGGGGCGGACTTGACCGAGATCGACTGGATCGTGTATGCGGCGCAGTTCCCGGATCGCTCCGAAGGCCGCTCTCCCAACGGCGGCGCGTCGATCGCGGGCTTTGTCCAGCCGACTCCCGGCGCGCCCAACCCCTATTTTGCGCCGCCGCCGCCGGCGCAGGTGGTGGACCTCCTCCCGCTCAACGCTCTCTGGCGCTACGACCAATCCGGGGCCGACCTCGGGACCGACTGGAAGGACCCGGGCTACGACGATTCGGGCTGGGCGCTGGGCTATGGGGTTTTCGGCTATGACAACAATAACAACGACCTGGTGCGCAGCCTGACCAACACGGTGCTGGCCCTGACAACCCCCGAAAGCCAACCCGTTATCACCCACTACTTCCGCACCCGCTTCAACTACGACCCCCTGATCCCGCCCACCAGTTTCGTCTTCTCGAATCTGATGGACGACGGCGCAGTGATCTATCTCAACGGGTCCGAAGTTTACCGGTTCAGCATGCCCGGGGGAACGGTCTCCAGCTCGACCTTTGCCAGCGTCAACGGGGAATCGACCGCCTTTAGCGACACGCTTATTGCCGGGGAGAGCCTGGCCCTGCAGCCGGGGGAGAACCTGCTGGCGGTCGAGCTGCACCAGAGTTCCAGCCTCCCGTCCACCGACGCCAACATGGGCCTGGCCCTGAGCATGCTCGTCGTGTCCAACCCGCCAGCCGCCGCCTCGGTGGTCCTCAACGAAGTCCTGGCCAACAACACCAGCCAGGCCGAGCCCGACGGCACAACGCCCGATTGGGTGGAAGTGTACAACAGCTCCCCCGGCGAAACGGATCTGGGCGGCCTGAGCTTGAGCGATGACTCGACGCAGCCCGCGCGCTGGGTCTTCCCGGCCAACACCCTTGTGGGCGCCGGCCAGCATCTGCGGGTGCTGTGCGACCCGGACAAGCCGGCCTCGGCCACCAACACCGGCTTTGGCCTCAAAGCCACCGGCGGGTTCGTCTATCTCTTCGACAAGCCCGAGAACGGCGGGAGCCTGGTGGATGCGGTGGCCTATGGTCTGCAGGCGGCCAACTTCTCCATCGGGCGCACGCCGGACGGAACCGGGGCCTGGGGCTTGAACCTGCCCACGGCCGGCTCGGCGAACCTGGCGGTGACCGCCCTCGGGGATCAGACCAACCTGAAGATGAACGAGTGGATGGCCGCGCCCACCTCGGGAGAGGACTGGTTCGAACTCTATAATCCCAATCCCCAGCCCGTCGCGCTCGGGGGCCTCTATTTGAGCGACGACTTCAGCGATCGCACCAAGCACCCCATCGCCGCCCTGTCGTTCATCGGCTCGGGCACAAACGCCTGGCAGGTCTTTGTGGCCGACGGCAACACCGGCCTGGGGGCCGATCACGTCAACTTCGCGCTGCGCGCGGGCGGCGAGGTGTTGGCGCTCTGGGCCGCCAACGGCGCCCTCATCGATGGCCACGCGTTCGGCGCGCAGCAGACCGGCGTCTCCCAGGGAGCGTTCCCGGACGGCGGCGCCGAGATTGTCTCGTTCCCCCGCACCGCTTCGCCCGGCGAGCCGAACTACCGGTGGCTGGACACCGTCGCCATCAACGAAGCCCTGACTCACACCGATCTGCCGCTGGAAGACGCCATCGAACTGCACAACCTCACCGACCAGCCCATCGACCTGGGCGGCTGGTGGCTGAGCGACGACCGCGCCAAGGTGGAGAAGTTCCAGATTCCGCCCGGAACGCTGCTGCCGGCGGGCGGATTCGTGGTGTTCTACGAGAGCGCGTTCAGCAATCGCGAACTGGCCGCGATCCCCTTCTCGCTCGGCTCGAAGGGCGATGAAGTGACTCTGGCCGCCGTCAGCAACAACGTCCTGACCGGCTACCGCGCCACCGTGAAGTTCGGCGCCGCGGAGAACGGCGTCTCCTTTGGGCGCTATGTGACCAGCGTGGGCGATGCCCATTTCGTGGCGATGAGCGCCCGCACCTTCGGGGTGGATGAACCTTCCACAGTCGAGCAATTCCGCCTTGGCCATGGCCTGCCCAACGCCTCCCCCAAGGTCGGCCCGGTGGTGATCTCGGAGATCATGTATCATCCGCCGGACCTGGGCACCAACGACAACACGCGCGACGAGTTCATCGAGCTGCGCAGCATCGACTCGCTCCCGACGCCGCTCTACGATCCGGCACATCCGACGAACACCTGGCGGCTGAGGGACGCCGTGGATTTCGAGTTCCCGTCGGGGCTGGACCTGGCCCCGGGCAGGTCGGTGGTGGTGGTGAGCTTCGATCCCATCCTGGACCCTGTTTCCCTGGCGGCGTTCCGCGCCGCTTACAGCCTCGACCTCAGCACCCTGGTGCTCGGGCCCTACCGGGGCAAACTGGCCAACAACGACGACACCATCGAACTGGAGAAGCCCGACGCCCCCGAGAGCAACAGCGTGCCTTACATCCTCGTCGAACGGGTGAAATACTACGACAGCGCTCCGTGGCCGGCGGGGGCCGACGGCGAGGGCCAGTCCCTGCAGCGGGCGGCGCCGGCCGAATATGGCAACGACCCGGCCAACTGGTTCGCGGCCGCGCCCAACCCGGGCGGCAGCGCTTCCGGCGAGACCGACACCGACGGCGATGGCATGCCCGACTCCTGGGAAAACGCCCATGGATTGGATCCCATGGACCCGGGGGACGCCCACCTCGATCCCGACCGGGATCTCCTGACCAATCTCCAGGAATACCAGGCGGGTACCGACCCGCAGGATCCGGCCAGCGTTCTGCGGTTTGAGTCCATTGTGGCGTCCGCCGCGGGGGACAAGGTGACGCTGGTCTTCAAGGCCCTCGCCTCTCGCGGCTATGCCGTCGATGGCGCGGCCGAGCTTGGCGCGGCTCCATGGCAGGCGATCACGAACATCAGTCCGGCCGCCTCGGATCGTTGGATTCAGATGCAGGTCCCGGTCAGCGGTTCGGCCCGCTTCTTCCGGCTGCGCGCGCTGCCCGCCAGCGGCGGCAACCAGTTGGTCATTCAAAAGGTCGAGTTCGTTCCAGCAACGATGACCTTCCGGCTAAGCTTCCAGGCCGAGGCAGGCCGGGATTACGTGGTGGAAACGAACGGAGTCCTGGGCGGAACCGGCTGGGCGGCGTTCAAGACCTTCCCGAGCAGCGGCGAATCGCGGACGGTGGTCTGCGAGGACACCGCCAACGGCCCGCACCGCTTCTACCGCGTGCGGTCGGCGCAATAAGGCCGGTTGGCGGGCGGTCGCCGGGAGCCGGGCTAGAGATCCAGGCGGCCCTCGAAGACAAACTCGGCTGGCCCGGTCAG